>KE354243.1 GCA_000415505.1 Streptomyces afghaniensis 772 | reverse complement strand
CCCGCCTCGAACCGGAGCTTCCGGTCATCGGCACCGTCCCGGCGATCAAGCCGGCCGCGGCCGGCGGCGGACACCTCGCCATCTGGGCCACCCCGGCCACCACCGGCAGCACGTACCAGCGGACCCTGATCCGGGACTTCGCGGGCGGGGTTCCCGTCACCGAGGTGCCTTGCTGGGGCCTCGCCGAGGCCGTCGAACGCGCGGACGAGGCGGCGATCGACGCCGCCGTGTCCGCGGCCGCCGCCCTGACCCCCGACGAGGTGACCACCGTCGTCCTGGGCTGCACCCACTACGAACTGGTCGCCGAGCGCATCAGGGCCGCGGTCCAGCGCCCCGGCCGGCCGCCCCTCGTGCTGCACGGCTCCGCGGGCGCCGTGGCCGCGCAGGCCCTGCGCCGGCTCGGCCGGCAGCCCGCGCCGGGGGCCACGCCGCACGGCAGCCTGACCGTCCTGCTGAGCGGGCGCGAGGGCCCGCTGCCCGCGACCGCCCTGGCATACGCCGAAGGACGGCTGTTGCAGGCGGTCACGCCGGCCGGCTGACCGGCAGCGGCCACCCGGCGTCGCCGACGTGCGGATACGCGCCGCGTCGTCGGCACCCCGGGTCGGCCCGGCAATGTCGGCGTACGGGATCCGCGCAGCCCCCGGCCGGCGCAGTAACGCTCCGCCACGAGGTACCAGCGGAGCGAAACCTGAGTAACCTCATAGGCATGAGGGACCACCGCCACGGCGAGAACGCTCCCCACGCGCACACCGACGTCTGGACCGGCCGCGCCACCAACCGCGTCCAGTGGCTGCTGGCGCTCATCGGCGCCGCATGCATGGCGCTGGGCATCGCACTGGCCGTCGACTCGGCCTGGACGTCCGGCATCGCCCCGTTGGCCATGGCCGTGGTCGGCTGCATCGCCGCCGGGCTGCTGGTCCTGTTCGGAACGCTCGCCTTCGTGCACGTCGCCCTGCGGGTCGACCAGGAGCACCTCGAAGTGCGCTGCGGCCACATCGGACTGCCCCGCCGCCGTATCCCGCTCTCCCAGGTGGCGGGCGCCACGTACATCTCGCACGTCACGCCCCGGCACTGGGGTGGCTGGGGTTATCGATGGCGGCCGGAGAAGGGCACCGCGGTGGTCGTGCGACGGGGTGAGGGCGTCGTGCTGGAGCTGTGGGACGGACACACCTTCACGGTCACCGTGGACGACGCGGAGGCGGCCGTACAGGTGATCAAGGCGCGGCTGGGGCGGACCAAGCCGGGCGCTCCCGCGCACTGAGCGGACGTCCGGTCACCACGCCGGGGTGCGTCCGGCGCCCCGGGGGCGCGTGTCCGGCGCGGGGCTCGACGGTTCCTCGGTGAGCGGCCGGGCCGTGGCCATGCCCGCCAGCAGGCCCGCACCCACCGACACCGCGGTGAAGCTGAGCGCGTTGCCGATCGCGGCGATGACCGCGACCGCCGTCAGGGCCGCGCCCGCGGTGAGCGCCACCGGGGCCGGGCGGGGGCTGCGCCACAGCGCGTACAGCACCCAGACGAACGCCGCAGCCAGCAGGGCCACGCCCACGATGCCCTGTTCGGCCGCCTGCTGGAGGGATGCCGAGTGGGGCCTGCCGTCGGACATCAGTGACTGAGCGGACGTCGTGCTCAGCTCCCCGAAGCGCCCCGGGCCGACACCCAGGGCGGCGTCGTCGCGCAGCAGATGCCATGCGTCCTGCCAGAGCTGCACGCGGTGCGGTGTCAGCCGCTCCTCCAGGGCTGCCGCGAGCCCGCCCGGTACGGTCCTTGCCGCGACCGCCCACGTCAGGCCGGTCACCAGGACGGCGACCGCGCCCAGTGCGGCGAGGCCCGCGCCGCGGTGACGGGTGCGGCCGGCGGCCAGCGAACACAACAGCACCGCGAGACAGGCGACGCATCCGGTGGCCGAGCCGAGCACGGCCGCCACTCCCGCGGCCCCGGCAGCCGTCAGCCGCAGGGCGAACCGCACGGCCGGAACGCGAGCGGCCCAGGCCGCGCAGCACGCGGCACCGGCTGACAGCGTCAGCACGGCAGCCGTCGCCCCGGCGTGCCCCAAAGGGGTGGTGATCTGCGGGCCCGGCGCGAGGTGCGGCACGGCCACGGTCAGCCCGATACCCGCCAAGGCCCCGGNGCAGGGCGCGCCGACCGGCAGCAGCGCCCCGCGATCCGCCCGGCTGCGTAACCGGCCGCCACGGCCAGCACCGCGAGCAGCACACCCTCGGGCCGGCCGTCGTGCATCGCCGCCGTGATCAGGGACCAGCCGGCGCAGGCCCCCAGCACCACGACGCCGGCCGCGTCCACAACGATTCGTCTGTCACCGTCCGCGTCCTGCCCGGACGCGGACGTCAGCCCACTGGAACCCACCCCGCCCGCCCCCCGCGCCACGTCGCCCCCGACCTGTGAAGACCCCGGTCGCACGGGCCGCCACCGGGCCGCGCGACTGAGGCTTCGGCACACCGTAGCCGCTGGTGGACGGTTTGTGGATGTGTCGTGACGAAATGAGCAGGAACGTTGCAGCAGACACGCGGCGAGGCCGGGACGCCGCCACCTCGTGGACCGCGCTGTCGGCGTCAAGGTCGCTCGCCTTACACTCCGGGAGTGACCGTCACCGCAACCTCCGTCGGCGAGTCGGACCAGCTGGAACCGCGGACCGCGCCCGGGGCGCGTACGTGGACCCGGCGGCTCGTGCGCCTCCTCCCGGCCGCCGCAGCCGCGCTGTCCGGCCTGCTCCTCTACGTCAGCTTCCCGCCCCGCACCCTGTGGTGGCTGGCCCTGCCGGCCTTCGCGGTCTTCGGCTGGGTGCTGCGCGGCCGTGGCTGGAAGGCGGGGCTCGGACTCGGCTACCTCTTCGGGCTCGGCTTCCTGCTGCCGCTGCTGGTGTGGACCGGAGTGGAGGTCGGACCGCTCCCCTGGGTCGCCCTGGTGGCGATCGAGGCGATCTTCGTGGCGCTGGTCGGCGCGGGTGTCGCAGTCGTGTCGAAGCTGCCGGGATGGCCGGTGTGGGCGGCGGCCTTGTGGATCGCCGGCGAGGCGGCACGCGCGCGTGTGCCGTTCGACGGCTTCCCCTGGGGGAAGATCGCGTTCGGGCAGGCGGACGGTGTGTTCCTGCCGATCGCCGCGGTGGGCGGCACCCCGGTGCTCGGCTTCGCGGTGGTCCTGTGCGGCTTCGGACTGTACGAAGTCGTCCGCCTGGCCGTGATGTGGCGGCGCACCGGCACCGTGCGCCGGACCGCGGCGGCCTTGGGGCTGGTGAGCCTGGCCGTCCCGGTAGTGGCGGCCGTGGCGGCCCGCCCGCTGGTCAGTGACAAGGCCGAGGACGGCAGCGTGACCGTCGCGGCGATCCAGGGCAACGTGCCCCGGGCGGGTCTTGAGTTCAACGCCCAGCGACGGGCCGTGCTCGACAACCACGCGCGCGAGACGGAACGCCTGGCCGCGAAGGTCAAGGCCGGCGAGGTCGCACGGCCCGACTTCGTGCTGTGGCCGGAGAACTCCTCCGACGTCGATCCGTTCGCCAACCCCGACGCCCGTGCCGTGATCGACGCAGCGGCCAAGGCCATCGGCGTGCCCATCTCGGTCGGCGGCGTCGTGGAGCGGGACGGCAAGCTCTACAACGAACAGATCCTTTGGGACCCGGCGAAGGGGCCCGTCGACACCTACGACAAGCGTCAGATCCAGCCGTTCGGCGAGTATCTCCCGCTGCGCTGGCTCGTCGGGGCGATCAACAAGAACTGGACGGAGATGGCCCGCCAGGACTTCAGCAGGGGCACCAAGCCGGGCGTGTTCACCATGGACGGCGCCAAGGTCGGTCTCGTCACCTGCTACGAGGCCGCCTTCGACTGGACCGTGCGTTCCGAGGTCACCGACGGCGCCCAGATGATCTCCGTGCCGAGCAACAACGCCACCTTCGACCGCAGCGAGATGACCTACCAGCAGCTCGCCATGTCCCGTGTCCGCGCGGTCGAGCACAGCCGGACCGTGGTGGTGCCGGTGACCAGCGGTGTCAGCGCGATCATCATGCCGGACGGGAAGATCACGCAGAAGACCGGCATGTTCGTCGCCGACTCACTGGTGCAGAAGGTGCCGCTGCGTTCCTCGCAGACGCCCGCCACACAGCTCGGCGTCCTGCCGGAGATCGCCCTCGTGCTGGTGGCGGCCGGCGGACTGGGCTGGGCCGTCGGCGCCGGTCTGCGCGGGCGACGCGCCGGTGACGTGTAGGCGTACGCCGGTCGCACACCGCCTGAAACCCGCCGGGGCGCCGCAACCCGCCTATTAGGGTCGGGCCATGGCTACTCCCGACTTCATCCGCACCCTCCGCGCCTCGGCCGGTCACCAGCTGCTCTGGCTCCCCGGCGTCACCGCCCTCGTCTTCGACGACGAGGGCAGAGTGCTGCTCAACCGCCGGGCCGACACCCGCAAGTGGTCGGTGATCGGCGGCATCCCGGAACCGGGGGAGCAGCCCGCGGCCTGCGCCGTGCGGGAGGTCCACGAGGAGACGGCCGTGCACTGTGTCGCCGAACGGGTCGTCCTCGTCCAGGCCCTGGAACCCGTCACCTACGGGAACGGCGACATCTGCCAGTACATGGACATCACCATCCGCTGCCGTGCCGTCGGCGGCGAGGCACGGGTCAACGACGACGAGTCGCTGGACGTGGCCTGGTTCGACATCGACGCCCTGCCCCAGCTGGACGAGTTCGGGCTGTTCCGGATCAAGCAGGCCCTGTCGGACGCCCCCACATGGTTCGACCCCACTGCATCGGGCTGAACTGTAGGGCGTGACCACATGGGGCGCGGCAGTCGTGCTGCCTAGGGTCGAGGCATGACCGCGCCCCATGTCCTTCCGGCTCCCCACGCCTTGCCGCTCGACCTCGGCGGCCGCACCGCGCTCGTCACCGGCGCCGCCGGCGGCATCGGCCGCGCCTGCGCGCTGCGGCTCGCGGCCGCCGGGGCGAAGGTGAGAGCGGTCGACCGGGACGCCGCGGGCCTGGAGGCGCTCGCCGGACAGTGCCGCGACCTCGCGGGCACCGTGGAACCGCACGTCCTCGACCTCACCGACCTGGACGCCGCCGAACTCGCCGCCGCGGGCACCGACGTCCTCGTCAACAACGCCGGGATCCAGCTCGTGCGCCCCATCGAGGAGTTCCCGCCCGACGTCTTCCACACGGTGCTCACCGTGATGCTGGAGGCACCCTTCCGGCTCATCCGCGGCGCCCTGCCCCACATGTACGGACAGGGCTGGGGGCGCATCGTGAACGTGTCGTCCGTCCATGGGCTGCGCGCCTCGGCTTACAAGTCGGCCTATGTGGCCGCCAAACACGGGCTGGAGGGACTCTCCAAGACCACCGCCCTGGAAGGCGCGTCCCACGGTGTCACCTCGAACTGTGTGAACCCCGCCTATGTGCGCACCCCACTGGTCGAGAAACAGCTCGCCGACCAGGCCCGGGCGCACGGCATCCCCGAGGAGCGCGTCCTGTCCGAGGTGCTGCTCCAGGACAGTGCCGTCAAGCGGCTCATCGAGCCGGATGAGGTCGCCGAGGCCGTGGCGTATCTGTGCGGTCCGCAGGCGTCCTTCGTGACCGGTACCTCACTCGTGCTCGACGGCGGTTGGACCGCCCACTGAGCCTCCGGCCCCGTCCGCCCGGGAGTTGTCCACAGGGCTGACGGGACGGCCCGGTCATGGTGAATCCTGTGAGCATGCCCAGCGATCACGTGCAGTCAGCCGACCGCTCCGCCGGCCGCGCCGAACCGCCACCGGCCGGCGCGGAGACGCCGTATCTCGAGCTCCTGGCCCGGGGCGCGTCCGCCGACGCCTACGAGCAGCCGGTGCTGCTCGCGCGCGCCGAAGGACGGCCGGCGGAGTGGATCGCCGCTCTCCAGCGGGCCAAGCCGCTCGCCCTGCGCGTCCGCTCGGAGCTGGAGGGACGGCGCCGCCGCGAGGCCGAGCTGTCGGCACTGTTCGAGACCGCCCACGACCTCGCCGGGCTGCGCGACCTCGACGCAGTGCTCCAGGCGATCGTGCAGCGCGCCCGGTCGCTGCTGGGCACGGACGTCGCCTACCTCAGCCTCAACGACCCGGCGCGGGGCGACACCTACATGCGGGTCACCGAGGGCTCGGTCGCGGCCCGGTTCCAGCAGTTGCGGCTCGGCATGGGAGAGGGGCTCGGCGGCCTCGTCGCACAGACCGCACGCCCCTATGTCACCGACGACTACTTCAAGGACGACCGCTTCCAGCACACCCTCACCATCGACGCCGGCGTGCGGGACGAGGGGCTCGTGGCCATCCTCGGCGTGCCGCTCACGCTCGGGCACCACGTCATCGGCGTGCTGTTCGCCGCGGACCGCCGCGCCCGGGTCTTCGAGCGGGAGCAGATCGCCCTGCTCGGCTCCTTCGCCGCCCTCGCCGCGGCCGCCATCGACACCGCCAACCTGCTCGCCGAGACCCGGTCGGCCCTCGCCGGTCTGGAGCGGGCCAACGAGATCATCCAGGACCGCAGCGGCGTCATCGAACGCGCCTCCGACGTGCACGACCGGCTCGCCGAGCTCGTCCTGCGCGGCGGCGGTGTCCACGACGTGGCCGCCGCCGTCGCCGAAGTCCTCGACGGCACGGTCGAGTTCACCGAGGCCGCCGCGGCACCGGCCGAGGCCCTGGAGGCGTCCCGCGCGGAGGGCCACGCCGTGCGGTACGAGGACGACTGGATCGCCGCCGTCGCAGCCGGCGGGGAACTGCTCGGCGCACTCGTGCTGCGGGGCCACCCGGGGCTCGACCCCGTCGACCAGCGCACCCTGGAGCGCGCCGCCATGGTCACGTCCCTGCTGCTCCTGGCCCGCCGGTCCGCGGCCGAGGCCGAACAACGCGTGCGCGGCGAACTCCTGGACGACCTGCTCGACGCCCGCGACCGCGACCCGCGCCTGCTGCGGGAGCGCGCTGCCCGCCTGCACGCCGACCTCGACGCGGTCCACGTGGTGCTGGCCGCACGCCTGGAGGGCGACGCGCCCGACGCCGACCAGGAGGCGGACGCCCGCAGACGCCTGGCCGCCGCCGCGTCCCACCTCGCCGCGACCCGGCACGGCCTGGCCGCCGCACGCGACGGCGGCACCGTCCTGCTGCTGCCCCTCGGCCCCGGCGACACCGCCACCGAACTGGCCCGCCGCGCCGCCCGGCACCTGGGCACAGCGGTCCACGCACCGGTCACCGTCGGCGCCTCCGCACCCGCCGAGAACCTCGCCACCCGCCCCGACACCGTGGCCACGGCCTACTCCGAGGCCCGGCGCTGCCTCGACGCCCTGCGGCTCCTCGGCCGCTCCGGGGACGGGGCCGCGGCCGAGGACTTCGGCTTCCTCGGGCTGCTCCTGGCCGGCGACCGGGACATCCCCGGCTTCGTCGACCGCACCATCGGCCAGGTCGTCGCGTACGACCGGCGCCGCGGCACGGAACTGCTGCGCACCCTCGACGCGTACTTCGCCTGCGGTATGAGCCCGGCCCGCACCAAGGACGAGCTGCACGTCCATGTGAACACGGTCGCCCAGCGCCTGGAGCGCGTCGGCCGTCTCCTCGGCGACGACTGGCAGAGCCCGGCCCGCGCCCTGGAGATCCAACTCGCCCTGCGGCTGCACCGGTTGTCGGCGCGGCACTGACACCTGTGGGCGGGCCCTGACACCCGTAGGCGGCCCCCGTACGCGGTGAGGCAGGCACGGGGGCCGGTGCCGGGACGGCTCAGAGAGAACGGGCGTCCGCCGCCGGTGCCGTCGTCCGGTCGGCGTCGGCCGGAGGAGCGACATCGGCCAGATCCCGGTGGCGGGTCTCCTTGGCCGCCGCCACCGCGATCACCGTGAGCACGGCGGCGGCGATGACGTACAGGGCGATCGGCGTGGAACTGCCGTAGTCGGACAGCAGCGCGGTGGCGATCAGCGGCGCGGGCGCGCCCGCCGCGACCGAGGCGAACTGGGCGCCGATGGACGCGCCGGAGTAGCGCATCCGCGTCGCGAACATCTCGGAGAAGAACGCGGCCTGGGGCGCGTACATCGCCCCGTGCAGCACCAGCCCGACGGTGACGGCGAGGATCAGGTTGCCGAAGCCGCCGGTGTCGATCAGCGAGAAGAACGGGAACATCCACAGCCCGACCCCGACCGCGCCGATCAGATACACGGGACGGCGGCCGAGCCGGTCGGAGAGTGCGCCCCACGCCGGGATGGCGGCGAAGTGCACGGCCGAGGCGATCAGTACGGCGTTGAGCGCGGTCTGCTTGGAGAGCCCGGCCGAGGTGGTGGCGTAGACGAGGATGAACGCGGTGATGACGTAGTAGCTGATGTTCTCCGCCATGCGCGCGCCCATCGCGACCAGGACGTCACGCCAGTGATGCCGCAGCACGGCGACGAGCGGCAGCTTCTCGGCAACCGCGGCCCGGTCCGCCTTGCGGGCCTCGGCCTGCGCCAACGCCTGCTTGAAGACGGGCGATTCATCGACAGACAGACGAATCCACAAACCGACGATCACCAGCACGCCGGAGAGCAGGAACGGGATCCGCCAGCCCCAGCTGCCGAACGCGGCGTCCGACAGCACGGCGGTCAGCACGGACAGCACGCCGGTGGCGAGGAGTTGTCCCGCCGGTGCGCCGGTCTGCGGCCACGAGGCCCAGAACCCACGTCGGCGCGCGTCCCCGTGCTCCGACACCAGCAGCACGGCACCGCCCCACTCGCCGCCGAGCGCGAACCCCTGGACCAGCCGGAGCACGGTGAGCAGGACCGGCGCGGCCGTCCCGATGGTGGCGTGCGTGGGCAGCAGCCCGATCGCGAAGGTCGCCCCGCCCATCAGCAGCAGACTCAGCACCAGCAGCTTCTTGCGCCCCAGCCGGTCACCGTAGTGCCCGAACACCAGCGCACCGAGCGGCCGGGCGGCGAACCCGACCGCGTACGTCAGGAACGACAGCAGTGTGCCGACGAGCGGGTCGGAGTCGGGGAAGAACAGCTTGTTGAACACGAGGGCGGCGGCGGAGCCGTACAGGAAGAAGTCGTACCACTCGATGGTGGTGCCGATGAGGCTGGCGGCGACGATGCGTTTGAGGCTGGCGGGGGTGGGGGAGCGGTCGCGGGGGTGGACATCGGCACCACTTCCTGACGGTTGGCGGGGACGGTTTCGTGTCGCCATACCGTAGGAATCCGCAGGTCAGGGGCACATGTGGCGGGGCAACATAGTTCGAGGGTTGGCTATGCGTGTGGCCACCATGCCGACGTATGGGACGGCGGTTCAGGGGCTCGATGGCGGTCGAGACGAGTGCCGTCCGGGACGCGTAGTTCGGGGTGATTTGACGGTGCGGTGCTGGCTCCCGTGCCGGAGGTCGGCCCCAGAGCACTCTTTGCGGCCTGCATCCGCTACGGGGCGGTGTCACACCCGCCGTTCGGTGAACCGGACCCGGCGCACGAGGACCTCCCTCGACTCGGCCCACACACCGACCAAGCGCCCGGTGAACCCGCCCGCCACTTCGGTGGAAAGGTAGCGTCCGTCCAGGCGGGCGAGGACATCCATGCCGGTTCCGTGACCGATGCCCAGTTCGATGTCGTCCGGTCCGTGCCAAGTGGGCTCCGTGGAGCGAACGCGCAGGGTGACAGGGGAATCGGGCAGCGGGCGGGAGCCGAGAACCGACCGGACCTGTCCGATCCGTGCGACGGCGGTGACTTCGCCCTCGGCAACGTGCAGGCCGTACCAGTGGGCACCGTCGAGCCGTAGGGCGACGGTGAACGCGCCCTCGCCCGGATCGACGACGAAGTCGGCCTCCCATCGGTCGCCGCCGACCCGCGTGAACAGTCCCGAGGGCTCGCCGGTCTCGCTCAGGGCGTGCCCCACGACCACCCCTTCCGGCGCGCTGTGCACGAACCGGTCGGGACGCTGCCCTGGTGAGACCCACCTGGGATCCAGTCCGGGCGCGCAGAAGTCGTCCTCGAAGTCCCGCTGTCCCGTGGGGACATGGCCTCTGGCCGGTTCGAACCGCGGCCAGTCGTCCGCCCAGGTGACATCGGCGAGGAACGTCTCACGCCCGTTGACGTGGAAGCGGGGACTGCGGCCTCGTGGCCGGGTGCCGAGATACACCGCTGCCCACGTGCCGTCGGGACGCTCGACCAGATCGGCATGACCGACGTTCTGGACGGGATGAGCCGTGCTGCGGTGGGTGAAGACCGGATTGTGCGCGGCGTCCTCGAAGGGCCCTCGTGGGCTCCGCGAGCGTGCCACCGACACCACGTGGCCCCGGTCGGTGCCGCCCTCGGCGATGACCAGGTACCACCATGCGCCGCGCCGGTACAGGTGCGGCCCCTCGGAATGGGCCAGGCCGGTGCCGTGCCAGATCCACCGCGGCTGTTCGAGGAGCACGCCCTGCTCCGGATCGAACGCCACCTGCCTGATGCAGATCTCGGTCTCCGACCACGAGCAGTACGTGACCAGGCACGTACCCTCGTCGTCCCAAGCCAGGTCCGGGTCTATGCCGTCGAGTTCGGTGAGGCACATCGGCGCGGACCACGGCCCGGCCGGGTCGCTCGCCCGGTAGATCTGATGGCCGCCGCGAGGGTCGTCGATGTTCGTGGTGATCAGCCAGAACCGGCCCCCGTGATGGCGCAGCGTCGGGGCGTAGATGCCGCGGCTCGATGGCGACCGGCCCGCGGGGAACTGCTCCTCCCGCGTCAGGGCGTTGCCGATCTGACGCCAGGACACCAGGTCCCGGGAATGCCAGATCGGAATGCCGGGGCTGTACTCGAACGACGAATTCGCCAGATAGAAGTCCTCTCCGACCCGGCATACCGATGGATCGGGGTACATCCCAGACAAGATCGGGGTGGTCGCGGCATCCGCGCTTCGACCGCCCTCCGGCAGTATCGAACTCATGCGAAACGCCTTCCTCAGCTCAAACCGGGCAGATCAGCACCCGGTCCGACACGTTCATCGACGTCGTCCGCGAACAGGCCTGACTTCGGCCCGGCCGATGAGCCGGCCCGGCGGGCCGGGTCGTAGGCACGCAGGAAACCGCACATGCCCAGCGTCTGCACGGAAGGGCGGGCGATACGCGAGACCTCCGCGCTGAACAGGTGGTCGAAGCGGCACTGCCGCAGTGCGTCGATCTGCTGGAGTGCGGTGTGCGCGGCGGCCAGCGCACCGTCGCTGACCGTCTTCTGCCAGGCCTCCAGGCGGGGCTGGACGAGGCGTACCGCTGCCGCGCAGAAGTCCTCGTACGCCGAGCGGTTTCCTCGCCGCCACTGCCGCTTCAGTTCGGTGAAGCCTGCGACGGCCAGATCCCTGCGAGCCTGAGCGCGCTCGTGGCTGGGGTTGCCGTCGGTGTCGACGAGTGAGGCCGCGTCCGGGTAGGTCTCGGGGGACAGGTACTCGGGCGGGAACGTCATGACCGCGTCGCCCGCCTCGGGCAGACCACTGTTCTGCATGACGACGATCACGCGCAGGTCCTCGTCGTTGATGGCTCGGTGGATCGTGCCGGGGGTGAACCAGACGACGTCTCCGGGACGCAACTCGGTCGTCGTGTGGCCCTTGTAGTTGAGGGTCTCCAGTCGGCCGCGGCCGCTGACGACGACGTAGCACTCCGCGCAGGTGAGGTGCATGTGCGGCGAGCCGCCGTGTTCGCCGTCCGCTGTGGGCCAGGGGTACACCTGGAGCCGGCTGAGCCCCACGGCTCCGGGGAAGTCGGGGAGGGGGTCACAGCGCGAACCTCCGCGCGATCGGTTCGAGTTCGTGGCGGCCCACCATGCGGTCGAGGAACACGAAGCGGTGGGTCAGGTGCAGGGTCTTGCCGGGTTCCAGCTTGATCTCCGTGTCGAAGGCGGGCGAGGGGTTGAGGCAGGCGAAGGCGCTGCTGCGGGCGAACCACGTCAGCGGGGTGGACGCGCTGGTGGTGCCGGCGTAGGCGAGGACCGTGGCGCCGCCGTCGAGTTCGTCGTGCTCGCCGCTGATGGCCGCCCAGGCGCCCCGGGTGCCCATGACGGCGTCGCCTTCGTGGCCCCCGTCGGCGATGATGTCCGCGCCGGTCCAGGCCCGCGGCCCGCGCCAGAAGAGTCCCGTGTAGCCGGCGCCCGGGCGGCCGTGCGTGGTGGGGCTGCCCATCTCCAGCGGTTCGCGGTGGACGTTGGTCAGGGCGGTGGTGAAGTCCAGCGCCCAGACTCCGTCGGCGGTGTCGGCGCTGTGGAAGCGGAGGGTGCGCGTCTCGTCGATCCACACCTCGTCGCTGGAGGAGACCCAGTCCAGGCTCTGGACGACGGACACTCCACCGCCGACGGGGTCCTGCGGCTCGAAGGCGCGGTGCACCTGTCGACCGTGGTTCTCACGCCAGACGTAGCCATGGCCGGGCGCGCCCTGTTCGAAGGTCGGACCGCCCCAGAAGTTGTCGCCGGACAGATGCGACCAGGTCATCTGCAGACCCTTGTGCCAGCGGTGGTCCCAGGGCCGGTACACGCCCACGGGTGCGCCGGAGAGGGTTCTCAGCGGATAGAGGTAGGGCTTGGGGGACTCTTCGAGGGGGGTGTCCGGCCGATAGACGTACGTGGCGAGTTCCGTGCCCGCGGCCGAGACCACGAACTGGCTTCCGGCGGCGTCGTGGTCGATGTGGATGTGAGTGTCAGACACCGGTCTTCTCCTTGGCGGCGTTGTCCCGGGCGGTGTGGGGGCGACCGCTCATGGAGTGGTAGATGGGGCTGGCCGGGGTGATCATGTCCGGGGTGACGGGGCGTCCGGTCCGCGCCGACTCGTACAGGGCGGCGATGAAGGCCAGGGCGCGGCGGCCGTCGTCGCCGCTGGCCTCGGGGCGTTCCCCCGCGCGCAGCGACCGCAGCAGCACGCGCAGTTGCGCGGCGTGCGAACTGGCTTCGTCGTCGAGCGGCGCTCCGAGCTCCACGGCCGTGGCGCCGACCCGGTGGGGCGCGGGGGTCCACGTCCAGTGGGAGTTGTCGTAGCCGTACAGGTGGGACAACTCGACCGTGGCCTCGGGGAAGTCGAGGCGCAGGTAGCTGGTCTCGCGGGGGGAGAGGAGGCTGTTGACCACGGACACCATGGCACCACTGGCGAAGCGGACCATGGCCATGGAGACGTCCTCGGTCTCCACGTCGCGGGCCAACGTGCCCATGGCGGCGCGGACTTCGGTCCATTCGCCCATCAGGGACAGCATGAGGTCCATCTGGTGGATGCCGTGGCCCATGGTGGGGCCACCGCCCTCGGTCTCCCACTTGCCGCGCCAGGGGACCTCGAAGTAGGCGTCGTCCCGGTACCACAGGGTGTGGCAGACGCCGACCAGGGGAGTGCCGAGGCTGCCGGTGCGGATGTGTTCCCGCAGGGCCCGGGCGGCGGACCCGAACCGGTGCTGGAAGACGTAGGAGACATACGGGCCGCCCTCGCGCTCGTGGGCGGCGACGGCGTCGTACTCGGCCACCGAGAGGGTGGGAGGCTTCTCGCACCACACCGACGCGCCGGCGTCCAGACAGGCGGTGATGGCCTCGCCGTGGGCGATCGGGGGCGTGCAGACGATGACCAGGTCCGGGTGTTGCTCCCGCAGCATGTGGTCGAGGCTGTCGTAGGCGGCGGGAATGCCCCAGCGGGCGGCGAAGGCCTCGGCGCGCCGCAGGTCGACGTCGACGACGGCGGTGACGGCCGCCTCGCCGCTCTGGGCCTGGACGGCGGGCATGTGGCAACCGTCGGCGATGTTTCCGGCGCCGACGATCGCCACCTGCGCGGGCTGGCTGTACTCAGTCATGTGGCTCTCTCGTGGAAGCTCGGGCGGTGCCTGGGCGCGGCACAGGGGGCGTCACACCGCTTACGGAGAAGGTGAATTCGACCTGCTCAGCCCAGGACGTGCACGCATGGCCGTGCGGTCGAGGGGAACGGCTCTGTCGGACGAACTCGGCTCGCGCCGATGTGAACGGCGGCAGCATGAACGTAGTGAACGGTCACCTTTGTGGTCAAGAGTTTCTCAGTGATCGTTCACTTTTCGCGTTGACGTCCCTGCGGGAACGTTGTCGGGCTCAGCCGGGGGCCGGGCCGCTCGACCCACGCGGCACGAGGTGGAACAGATCCTCGACCTCGGACTCCGGCGCGGGCTCGCCGCGCAGAAGCGCGAGCAGCGACAGCATCGAACGGCGGCCTACTTCTTCCTTGTTGATGTGCACCGTCGAGATGCTCGGCGAGAAGTACCGAGTGAACTCCTCGTCGTCCCAGCCGAAGACACTCATCTCCTCGGGCACCCGCACACCGCGGTCCTGGAAGCCGCGGAGTACGCCCAGGGCGACGTAGTCGTTGGCGGCCAGTACGGCCGTGACGCCGGAGTCGGCCGGCAGGTCCCGCGCGGCCTCGTAGCCGGAGCGCACGGACCAGTCCCCGTCGACGACGCCGTAGGACGTGAGGCCCAGTCGCTCGACCGCCTCCACGTAGACCGCCCGCCGGTTGCGTGCCGAGGCCCAGTCCTGTGAGCCGGCGACGTGGAGGAACCGGCGGTGTCCCTGGTCCGCGAGGTGACGCAGGATCTCCTCGGCGGGCCGTCCGTCGGCCAGCCGTCCCCGGGACTGGAGGTTGTCGTCGTACTCGCCCAGCACCACCACGGGCCGCTGCCCGGCGCCCTGGCCGCCGGCGAGGTCCCCGAGCGGCACCAGGGACAGCACCCCGTCCGCCTGCCGGGTCTCCAGCAGGGACAGCACGCTGCGGGCGCGCCGCGACTCGCCGCCCTCCAGCCCGACGACGTCGGTCATGTACCCGGCCTCGTGCGCCGCGGTCGAGGCACCTCTCAGCAGAGGAATCGGAACAAAGCCACTCAACTCGGGCAGTACGATGGTGATCCGGTGGGACCGCTGTGTGCGCATCGACCGCGCCATGAGGTTGGGCCGGTAGTCCAGCTCGGCGACGGCGCGCTCGATCCTCGCTCGCGTCGCCGGCTTCATGCCGCTGTCGTTCTTCAGGAACCGGGACACGGTCTGGTGCGACACGCCGGCCCGCTCGGCGACCTCCCATATGGTCGGCCGCTTCCTCTCCGGGGTGGAGGCCGCCCCCGGGCCGGCGACTTTCGCGGTGGACCGACCGGCCTTCCGCGCCCGCAGAGGGCGCCCCGCCTGCTCGCACAGGAACTCCAGCAGCTCCGCGCCGGATGCCTCCGCGGGCAGTCCGTAGGCACCGGCGAAGCCCGCGACCCGTGGCGCGAGGTCGTCGACGCTCACCAGGCCACGGTCGGCGGCTTCGGCGACGAACGCGCCCGCGCGGGCCGCGTCGGCACGGGCTTCCAGCAGGTCGACGACGGTACGCGGCACGGTGGTGACGGGCAGCCCGTCGACGACGGTGATGTCCTCGGCGTCCATGGCGGCGCGGTGCAGCACGACGGTCTCGTCACGCGTGGTACGGCGTGACGAGACCGTCAGTTCCACAGGGTCGTGAGGCCGGCCGCCCAGGCCGTGCACCGCACACGCGGAGGTGTGGGAGACGACGCCCGACCTGGGGCCGTCGGTACGGCGGTCCCGCACCGGGGTCCCGGGATCCAGCCGCAGCCACGCGACCTTGATCCTGAGGTGCTCCGGCGGGGGAGAGGCGGCCAGGCGGTACACCCCGTGGCCGACACTCTCCAGCGCCCCGGACCGCTCCAGCCGCAGGAGCTGGACGCCCTGCACACCGTCCAGCTTGGCCTGTGCGGTGGTCACCAGACCCCACTGGCCGGCGGCCCTGGCGTCCAGAGCCCGCAACACGTCGGCCTGAGTCATACAGCAATCATTACACGACCACCCTGCGCCGCCCCTTCCCTCCGCGTGGACCGCCTTTCCGGCCTTGCGGGAGAAGGGACGGCGGGGGCGGCTACTTCGGCTGGAATTCCCAGACCGTGCTCGCGTCCTGCGTCCCCGTGTTCCACTTCGCCTCACCCGCGGAGTTCCCGTACAGGTAGGCCCTTCCCGTGTGGGTGTTCCTGACGCGGAGCCCGCCTGCCGCGACCCCTTCCAGGTCCCAGAGCGAGGTGTCCGAAACCGTGCCGGTGTTCCATACGACGTCGTTGTCGGCGGCGCCGGTCTCCAGATAGAAGCGTCCCGTTCGCGCGTTCTTGATGGTCCAGGCTCCGGACGAGTCCTTGGCGACGATCCAGTCCTGGTCGTCGTAGGTGGTCGCGGCCGAGAGGATGACGACACCGTTCGCATCGGTGTCGAGGTACTTGCCCGAGGACGTGTTCCTCAGCTTGTACCGCGCTCCGCTGACGAGGTAGGAGACCCGCACGCACTCGCCGCCCGCCAGGGCGACGAAGGTGTCCCCGGACGCGGAGCTGTACGCCTTGGTGCCGGACTTCACCCAGTTGTCGTTCGCGTCGTACTGGCCGGTTTCGACGGACCGTACGACGCCGATGGTGCCCGGCAGCGTGAACGTGGCCTGGGTCGTGGTGGTGAAAGCGAACTCGGCCGCACCGCGCCTGACGCCGAATGCCTGCGCACCGCTCGATGTCGTGAACGTGATGTCGACGCCGCCCACGGGCTTGGTGGTGGTGGTGCCGGCGGTCGCGCTCCGGTTGAAGGTCTGCAGGTTGGTTCCGCCGCGTTCCACCGGAAGCTTGCTGGCCAGGTCCCGATGGATCTTGTTCAGCACGTGGTTGAGCCGGGCGACCTTGTCCGAGACGGCCTTGCGGCTGACGACCTTGGTGGTGGGGTTGAAGTCGTACAGGCCGAAGTTGCTGCTGCCCGTGCTGGAGTCCGGGTCCAGGGAGGCGTACAGGTTGAAGGCGGTGTTGCCGGCGATGCCGTTGAACTTCTCGACGTCCGCTGCCGGGGTTCCTCCGAAGTTCTCCATGATCATGGGGAAGTTCTTGCCCTGGGCCCAGACCGCGTCCCTGCCGTAGTTGTAGAGCGTGTCGAGGCCCGTGGTGTACGGGTCCTTCCCGAAGAAGTCGATGGTCGACGTCCCTTGGGCCCTGAGGGCCTCGTTCTCGGCGACCGGCACCGTGTCCCCGCTGCCGGCGATGTTGGTCCGGGTGTACACCGAGTAATCCGACTGCTTGATCACCTGTCCCAGCTGGGTCAGGTAGTTCAGCAGCACGTCCTTGCGGAACTTCGTCGCATCGGTGTACCCGCCGCTGTTCCAGCGGTCGGTGCTGTAGGTGCTGTAGCTCCGGTCGATGGACGAGCCGCCCTGCTGCTTCGACACGTTCGGTTCGTTCAGCACCTGGATGCCGACGACGGTGTGAGCGGTGTCGGCGGACGCGAGGTGGGTCATGAGCCGGCCGAGTACGAACTTCTCCCTGGCGAGCAGGTTCGGATCGGTCTTGTCCAGGAGAGGGTTGCCGTTCAGGGTCAGCTTGGTGCCGTCGGACCTCACCACGCACTGGTAGTCGTTCATCACGTAGGCCGGCATCCGGGCTGCAAGGGAGGAACCGGTCGATTCGTGGCCGAACCACAGGAGTTCCAGCTTGAGGCCGTACTCCCCGCACCAGGCCAGGTACCGGTCGATGTCGGTGAAGTCGAAAACGTCCTTCGAGGTCTCCACCTTCGACCACCAGATCGGGATGTTCACCACGGTGAACCCGTCGTCGCGGATCATCCCGAGCACCGGCTTCAACTGGGCGTCCGTCCAGCCGAACGTGTACTTGTGCTTCTCGTACCGGAACTGGACGCCACTGTGGAAGAAGGGCTTCCCGTCGACCATCAGGGTGATCTTGTCGTACGTGGACCTCGATGTGTCGACGTGGGACACCACGCTGCCGGCCGCGGCGGCCCGCGGGAGGCCGCCGACGAGGTTCAGCGCCATGCCCCCGAGGGCTGCCGCCCCGCTCGTGGCGAGGAATCTGCGGCGCGACCAAGGGCCGGTGTTCGACTTCATTGCACTACCTCCGTGTCAGGTGAACTTCCGCCGGATAGTGAACGATCACGATCGAGGGTTCGACGGTGCCCCTCAGGAACCTTCGAGGCGGGGGTGTCGGGCGCAGCGCGATCGAGCCGACAGGCGATGGCGGAGCCCTGGCGATCAGATGGTGACCGAAACCAACGATGGCGCACATGAGACTGGCTGAAACACTTGCGTGTCAATGGTGTGAACGGGGAGAGTTTCGCCGCAGTCCGGAGTGGGGCGACTCCGGACGTGTCGGTGGGTCCCCGCGTAGTGAACGATCACCCGCAGACATCTTGACCGCTCAGGTGAACGATCACTAAGTTGCCCCTGCTGTTGTCGGACACCTCGTCCTTCCCGGTACTTCGTGGCTTTTCTGTGCGGCTCTCGGGCCGAGCCGCGGCCGGGCCCTCTTCCTCCCCGCCGGGCACCGGTCGGCATCACCAGAGATCAAGGGAGATCACGTGTATACGGTCATGCGCAGAACGGGCCGTCGGCCCCGAAGATGGGCCGGCTCCCTGGCCGCCGGCATCCTGCTCCTCGCACCCTTCCTCGCGGCTCCGGCAGCCTCCGCCGCCGAAACCCCGGGCGCGACGTTGATCAACGAGACGTTCGACGCTCAGACGTCCCCCGCGAACTTCGGTTTCCCGGTCGGGGCCGCCATAGGCAACGGCGTACTGGAGGTCACGAAGGGCATGGGCAACTACACGACGTCCGTGCGGCCGTTCGCGTCGTCGATCACCCAGGAGAAGACGCTCGACCTGCGGTTCGACTGGAAGACGGCCATCACCAGCACCGGCATGAAGACCGGGCTGGAACTGCGCGACAGCGCCGGACGTCTCGTCTTCGGCCTGGCCGCGACCGGCACGGAGTTCCGCCACGCCGCGACCGGACCCGACTCGGACTCCGCCTCCGCCCCGGACTCGCTCAATCCCACCTGGACCAAGATCGGCTTCGACCGGGCCAAGTGGTACACGGTCGATCTGCACATGGACTTCACCCTCGGCAAGGTCCAGTACACGGTCACCAGCAAGGAAGCCGCGCCGACGGTGCTGGTCTCCACCACGAAGAGCATCACGGGACAGAACCTGGCGAAGCTCGTCGCCTGCAACTACTACGGCACCGGCGTGCAGTCCATCGACAACGTCCGCCTGACCCGCCCCGCGAACCCCGCCTACGGCTCCCTCGCCGGCTCGTCCGTCTACGCCTTCGGTGACAGCATCGTCTACGGGCACCAGTACGCGCGCAGCTTCGTGAACTTCGTCGCCGAACGCGAGGGCATGACGCTGACGAAGTACGCCCGCAACGGCGCGACCGTGGGACCGGCGCCCACCGCCATCGGTGGACAGATCCTGAACCAGGTGAAGTCGGCGAGCTCGCAGGCGCCCGACTTCGTCGTCTTCGACGGCGGCACGAACGACGCGATGGAGATCCACGACTCGCACACCTACGAGGTCGGCACCGTCAGCGGCTCCCAGGACCCCGCCACCCTCGACCCCGGCACCTACGCGGGGGCACTCGAAACCACCATCCACACGATGCGGCAGAAGTGGCCGACCGCCCAGCTGGTCTACGTGGCCGCCCACAAGATGGGCTCGCGCGACTGGGACACCCAGCTCGCCCTGCGCCAGGTGCAGTTGCAGGCCGCCCAGAAGTGGGGCGTGGCGGTGGCCGACGTCTTCGGGGACGCGACGCTGGACACGCGCGTCGACGCCCAGCGGGTGGCGTACACCTTCGACGGACTCGTGGGCGGTTACCCGGGCAGCGGCGGCAGCGGCACGCATCCGAACATCGCCGGGATCACCGACTTCTACGTCCCCGTGCTCTCGTCGGAACTGTCCCGGCTGGCCGACACGACGACGATCGAGGCGCGGCACTCGGGCAAGTGCGCCGAGGCGGCCGGCTCCTCGACCGCTGCCGGGGCCGCGATCGAGCAGGCCGGCTGCTCGGGCGGCGACGACCAGCGGTGGCAGTTGCACGAAGTCGGCGGGGGCTACTACCAGATCCTCTCCCGCCACTCGGGACTGTGCCTCGACGTGGCCGGCTCCTCCACGGCGAACTCGGCCGCGATCGTCCAGCAGACCTGCGACGGCCGCACCAGCCAGCAGTGGCGGCTGAGCGACACCGGCACCGGCTACGTCGAGATCATCGCCCGTCACTCCGGCAAGTGCCTCGACGTGGACCGGGCCCTCACGACGGACGGGGCCCGGTTGCTGCAGTACACCTGCTGGAACGACGAGCAGCACACGAACCAGCACTGGACTGTGCAGGTCTGACATGAGGAACACGTACCGCCCGGTGACGGCGGACCCGGCGG
Source organism: Streptomyces afghaniensis 772 (assembly GCA_000415505.1). Taxonomy (GTDB): domain Bacteria; phylum Actinomycetota; class Actinomycetes; order Streptomycetales; family Streptomycetaceae; genus Streptomyces; species Streptomyces afghaniensis. The sequence continues at coordinate 36,886 of KE354243.1, read as the reverse complement.
CCCGCCGCACGGCCCGGACAGGGCCCATGCGGCCGGCCGGGCCGGACGATCCGCAGGGCAGCCGGGCTCGCCCGGCCGATGCGGTCGGCTCCGGAGAGAGAGCAAGAGCCAAGGGCCCGGCCTGCTTTGGCATACCGGGCAGTACAGTACCGATGGGCGCGCGGGGCATGGAGATGCGGCGGGGGGCGGCACGGTGGACGCGGACACGGGACCGGAGAGAGCGGAGCGGGACGTGAAACGCCCGAAGCCGCCGTCCAGAAAGCGTCCCACCATCCTCGACGTCGCGGCGCACGCGGGGGTGTCGCATCAGACCGTCTCGCGCTTTCTGCGGGGCAACGGAGGCATGAAGCCGCAGACGGTGGCCCGCATCGAGCAGGCCGTGGCCGAGCTGGACTACCGGCCCAACCTGGTGGCGCGGTCGATGCGCACCCGCAAGTCGAACCGTGTCACCGTGGTCCTGCCGGCCATGACGACCTTTGTGCCCTCGCAGATCCTGCGGGGAGCGTCCGCCGAGGCACAGGCGGCCGGTTACCTGCTGGACATCGTCGGCCTGGAAGGCGACGAACGGGTCAGAGGCGACCGCGTCCGCGCCCTGCTCGACTCCGGTCAGGCAGACGGAGTGCTGACCTTCACCCCCATCGGCGACCTGGAGAAGCTGGGGCTGGACCATACGCCGACCGTCGTCATAGGCGAGTACGACGACCAGATGCGGTCCCACGGAATCACGGCTGACGGCGAGCCGGCCGCCATGATCATCGATCACCTCGTCTCCCTGGGCCACCGGCGTTTCGTCCATGTCGCCGGCAGCACGGACTGGATGTCGGCACGCAAGCGACGCGAGGTCTACCTGCGGACGGTCGCCGATCGGGGCCTGGAGAACTACGCCGTCATCGACGGTGACTGGTCCGTGCGGTCCGGGTACGACGCGGCCCGGGGTCTGTCGGCGGACTCCGGTGTCACCGCGGTCCTCGCCGCCAACGACGACGTCGCCATGGGCGTCATCCGAGGCTTCCAGGACCGCGGGTGGCGGGTCCCGGAGGACGTGAGTGTCTTCGGCTGGGACAACCAGGAGTTCACCGCGTACTTCAACCCGTCCATCTCCACCGTGGATCTCGACCGCGAGGCCATGGGCCGGCGGGCCATGCAGGCCCTGCTCGCCCGCATCCGCGAGGAGACCGAGCCGGAACTGCATCTGGACCTCGACTGCCGTCTCGTGCTGCGCGAGTCGTCCGGACCGGCGAGGACGAACCACACCCTTTAGCCCGTCGGCCCCACCAACAAGCCGTCGTGCCATGGGGATTCGGGCGGACGGGAGCCCTCGAACGCCCCGTCCGCACCGGGCGGAACGCGCTGACCCGGCCTGTTCCCGCGCGGTCCGTTCCGCTTCCGTACCGACCCGGAACCGGTGAAGTCTCACTAAGTGCCCAAGTGTTACGTACAGAACCCTTGACCGAGATGTAGCCGATTACTACGCTCCCCGTGTGAACGTTCACTATTGCTGACGCACACAGCCCTCAGCTCGGTGCGATGCTCGCGGTCAATCCCGCGGATCAGCTCGGCACACCGACCCAAGGTTCCAGCGTACGTTCACGGCAACCCCTTCCAGAGCCGCTGCAGCCACCCGGATCTCGACGAGCCGGGCCGGCTGTCGGCAAGCGGATCGCAGGTAACTTTCGCGGCCCGCAAAGCAGCCGAGTTGTGCAGTCCGCCGCCACGGCGAGAGGGCCGGCGTCGCACGCCGGCTTCTTGAGACGAAGTTCCCCCGGTCTGGGCGCACCGCCCAGCGATGTCAGCAGAGGAGCCCCAACATGAACCACTCGTCCCGTCTGAGCAGACGCTCTCCACTCCGTGCGGTCGGGCTGACCTGTTCGGTCTTCGCCCTCGTCCTGACCGCGGGCTGCGCCGGAGACTCCTCCGGGAGCAGCGGCGGCAAGACCGTCATCCGGTTCAACTGGTGGGGCTCGGACTCACGGCACGAGATGACCAAGCAGATGATCGCGGTGTTCGAGAAGGAGCACCCGAACATCGACGTCCAGCCCGAGTACTCCAACTGGGACGACTACTGGAAGAAGCTGTCGACCAGCGCGGCCGCCAATGACATGCCCGACGTCCTGCAGATCACCGACCCGTTCATGTACTCCTACATCGACAACGGGCAGCTGATGGACCTGAAGAAGGTCAAGGACGTGCTCCACATCGACAAGCTGCCCGCGAACTCGATGGCGATGACGACCGTGAAGGACGGCCTCTACGGCGTTCCGGCCGGCGACAGTGCGTTCGGCATCGCCGCGGACCCGGCGGCGTTCAAGAAGGCCGGTGTGCCCATGCCGGACGACACCACGTGGTCGTGGGACGACTACGTGAAGGTCTCCAAGGCCATCTCCAAGACCAAGGGCCTGGTCGGCACCGTGATGCCGCTCTACCCCAACGACCTGGGCCCGTGGCTGCGACAGCACGGCGAGGACTACTGGACCGAGGACGGCAGCCAGATCGGTTTCACCGAGGGCACCATGGCCGCCTACTGGGAATGGGTCGTCAAGCTGCGTGACAGCGGCGGCACCACCAGTGCCGACGCGGCGGTCGAGGCGCTGTCGTCAGGAGCCGGTGTCGAGCAGAGCCTGGTCGCCCAGCACAAGGCGGCCATGACCGACGTGTCCGTGACCCAGCTCGGTGCGCTCGAAAGCGCCAGCGGACGCGAGGCCAAGCTGCTCCTCTTCCCCGGCGAGAAGGGGGCTTCCCAGGTCGGCGCCTACACCAAGCCCGGCATCTTCTTCGGCGCCTCCGCGCGGACCGAGCACCCGAAGGAGGCCGCGGAGCTGCTCGACTTCCTGGTCAACTCGCCCGAGGCGGCCAAGATCCAGAAGTTCGACCGCGGCGTTCCCAACAACCCCGACGTGCTCAAGGCGATCACGCCGGAGCTGTCCCCCACGGAGAAGCGGATCGCGGACTACCTGGGCCGTGTCAACGCCCTGAAGCCGACCGCTCTGCACATCCCCAACGCGAAGGCCGGCCCCGCTGTCCCCGAGATCTTCCAGCGCCTCAACGAGGACGTTCTGTTCGACCGTCTGTCGCCGAAGGCGGCGGCCGAGAAGTTCATCTCCGAGATCAAGTCCCAGCTCTGAGCAGCCCTTCGTAGGAACACTCCTGAAAGGAGTCCCCGCTGTGTCCGATCCGCGCATGAGCGCCTTTCACCGTCGACTGCCGGGAGTCGTCTACGGCGGGGACTACAACCCGGAGCAGTGGCCGAGGGAGGTGTGGCAGGAGGACGTCCGGCTCATGCGAGCCGCAGGAGTGCGGCTCGTGAGCCTGGGCATCTTCTCCTGGTCCGTGCTGGAGCCGGCCGACGGCCGGTTCGACTTCTCGTGGCTCGACGAGATCATGGACCTGCTGTGGGCGAACGGCATCCACGTCAACCTCGCGACCCCGAACGCCGCACCGCCGCCGTGGCTCGCCACGGACTTCCCCGACGATCCTGTCGGTCGACCGGCAGGGAGTGCGGCACGGCATCGGGAGCCGGGGGCACTTCTGCCCGTCCTCCCCGGTCTACCGGGACCGCAGCCGGCGCATCGCCACCGAGCTGGCCGAGCGGTACGGGAAGCATCCTGGTCTGGCCATGTGGCACATCGGCAACGAGTACCACTCCGACTGCTTCTGCGACCGGTGCGACGACCGCTTCCGCGCGTGGCTGCGGCAGCGGCACGGCACGCTGGACGAACTCAATCGCCGGTGGGGCACGGCATTCTGGAGCCAGCGCTACAGCGACTGGTCCCAGGTGCACCTGCCCCAGCCCGTGCGCGGCTGGGTCAACCCCTCCCGTGAGCTGGACTTCTCGCGCTTCACCTCCGACAACCTGCTGGAACTCGTCACGCAGGAGCGTGACCTGCTCCAAGTGATCACCCCCGACGTGCCGGTGACCACCAACTTCTTCGGCTGCCGGCTGACCGACAGCCACCGGTGGGCGAAGGAACTCGACGTCGTCGCCTTCGACTGCTACCCCGACCCGGGAAAGCCCCACTCGCTGGCCGTCGCCGCCTTCCAGTACGACCTGATGCGCTCGCTCGGCAACGGCCGGCCCTGGATGCTGATGGAACAGGCGGCCGGCCCGGTGAGCCAGTGGAAGACCAACCAGGTCAAACAGCCCGGCCGGATGCGCCTGGGCTCCTACCAGGCCGTCGCGCACGGCTCCGACGCGGTGATGTTCTTCCAGTGGAGGGCCTCACCCCAGGGCCAGGAGAAGTTTCATTCGGCGATGCTCCCGCACGGAGGTGAGAAGACCCGGACCTGGCAGGAGGTCAAGGCGCTCGGCAACGAGCTGCGGGCCATCGACGAGGTCGCCACGGCACGGACCCGCGCGCAGGTCGCGATCGTATGGGACTGGCAGAACTGGTGGGCCGTGGAAGGCTGCGCCCACCCGGACAACACCTTCGACTACCGCGACACCGTGGCCCGGCACCACCGAGCCCTGTGGAACAGCCACGTCGCCGTCGACGTCGTCACCCTCGACGACGACCTGTCGCCCTACCGTGTCCTGGTCGTCCCCAACCAGTATCTGATGACACGCCAACACAACGCTGCGGTACGGCAGTTCGTGGAGGACGGCGGCCATCTCGTCGTCTCGTACTTCTCCGGGATCGTCGACGAGGACGACCGGATCGTCGAAGGCGGATACCCGGGCGCCCTGCGCGAGATCATCGGAGCGCACATCCAGGAGTTCTCTCCGTTGCCCGCCCAGGCCGCGGTGCCGGTCCAGGCGGCAGCCGAGAAGACCGCGCTGAACGGATTCTTCGCAACCGCCTCGGTGTGGCAGGACGACCTGGTAGCGGAAACCGCCCGACCGCTCGCCGTCTACCGCAAGGGCCATCTCTCCGGCAAGGCGGCGGTGACCGAGCACGAACTCGGCCGGGGCCGTGCCGTGTACATCGGCACACGTCTGGACGACGACGCCCTCGAGGCGCTGGTGCAGCACGTCCTGGACCTGGCCGGGGTGCGACCGGCGCACGCCGCACCGCGGGGCGTAGAGGTCACCGAGCGACGGAGTCGGACGAGCGCGTACCTGTTCCTGCTGAACCACCGGCAGGACAAGGCGACGGTCACCCTCGACCGCTCCGGCACCGACCTGATCACCGGACGCCGCATCGAGGCCGGGGAGACCCTCGTCCTCGACGCGGCGGACGTCGCCGTCGTGCGCAGTCCCCTGGCCGGGGCACAGCACACCGAACCGTCACCCAGCGGCTCCTGAACCCCGCACCCGATCCAAGAACCCGAGGACGATGACTGTGCTTCGCAGACCCCTGAGCCGGGCGGCCAGGAAAGAAGAACGGACCGCATGGGTCTTCCTGCTGCCGTGGTTCGTCGGCATGGCCGGCGTCACGCTCGGTCCGATGATCGCCTCGCTGTACTTCTCGATGACGGACTACAACCTGCTGAGCTCTCCGCAGTGGGTGGGCTTCGAGAACTACAGCAAGATGCTCGACGACCCCCGATTGCGTCAGTCCCTGAGCGTGACCTTCGTCTACGTCGCCCTCAGCGTGCCGTTGCTGCTCGCGGTCGCCCTCGCCCTGGCGATGGTCCTCAACCGGGGCATCAAGGGGCTGGCGTTCTACCGGTCCGTCTACTACTTGCCGTCGCTCCTCGGCGCCTCGGTCGCGGTGGGCATCCTGTGGCGGCAGGTCTTCGGCACCGAGGGCCTGGTGAACAAGTTCCTGGGACTGTTCGGCGTGCAAGGCCCCGGCTGGATCTCCAACCCGGACACCGCGCTGTACAGCCTCGTCGTCCTGCACGTGTGGACCTTCGGCTCCTCCATGGTGATCTTCCTGGCAGGCCTGCGGCAGATCCCCGAGCAGTACTACGAAGCCGCCGCCCTCGACGGCGCCGGCCGCCTGCACCAGTTCCGGCACGTCACCCTGCCGCTGCTCACCCCGATCATCTTCTTCAACCTCGTCCTCCAGGTCATCAGCTCCTTCCAGTCCTTCACCCAGGCCTTCGTCGTCAGCGGGGGAACGGGAGGCCCCTCGGACTCGACCCTCTTCTACTCGCTGTACCTGTACGACGAGGGCTTCGGCCGACTCCACATGGGCTACGCCTCGGCCATGGCATGGCTGCTCGTGGTGATCGTCGGCGCCCTGACCGCAATCAACTTCTATTTCAGCAAGAGATGGGTGTTCTACGGTGACGGTAAGTGAGATGACACCCCTGAAGGCCGCAGCCCCGGCCCCTTCGCCCGCTCCCGCGCCTGCCGCGCACCGACACAGGCGGGCGGCCCGCATCCGCGCCAGGCTCAAGCACGTGGTGCTGATCGTCTTCGGGCTCGTGATGGTCTACCCGCTGTTGTGGATGATCGCCAGCTCGGTCAAACCCGACGCCCTGATCTTCCGTGACCCCTCACTGCTGCCCACGAAGACCGACTTCAGCCACTACGCCGACGGCTGGAACGCCCTCTCCCACCCGTTCGGGCTGTACTTGCTGAACTCGGCGATCGTCGTGCTGGGGGCGCTGCTCGGCAACCTGGTCAGCTGCTCCATGGCGGCCTACGCCTTCGCGCGGCTGAAGTTCCGCGGGAGGGCCTTCTTCTTCGGCATGATGATGCTGACCCTCATGGTGCCGGTCTACGTGCTCATCATCCCGCAGTACGTCATGTTCTCGAAGATCGAGTGGGTCAACACGTTCCTCCCGCTGATCGTTCCCAAGTTCCTGGCCACGGACGCCTTCTTCATCTTCCTGATGGTCCAGTTCTTCCGGGGTCTTCCCACCGAGCTGGACGAGGCGGCCAAGATCGACGGAGCAGGGTACTGGCGCATCTACTTCCGCATCCTGCTGCCCATCTCGTTGCCGGCCCTGGCCACCACCGCCATCTTCACCTTCATCTGGACGTGGAACGACTTCCTGAGCCAGTTGATCTACCTGACCAAACCCGAACTGCAGACTGCGCCCGTGGCCCTGCGCAACTACGTCGACGCCACCAGCGGAGCGTCATGGGGATCGCTGTTCGCGATGTCCGTCATCACGCTGATCCCGGTCTTCATCGTCTTCCTCGTCGGCCAGCGCTATCTCGTCAAGGGAATCGCCACCACGGGAATGAAGTAACCGCCGCCGCAAGGCCAGCAGGGATTCGACAGGCGACCCGACCGTCGACCAGATCGCCGGGGAGGTGGGGCCGAACGCGCTTTCCGGGGCCGCGCTCGCCTGTCTGGACGCGGCCTCGACGGGCTGGGTGGCCTGTGGGGACCGGTCGCAGAGCGCGCGGCGCGTGGTGGAAGAGCTGCCCGAGGATGTAGGCGTGCTGGGACTGCCGGGCGGTGTGCGGTTTGCGGGGGGCCTCGAAGGCGTCGAGCGCCCGGCGGACAGCGGCGTAGTCGCTCAGGTCCACCTCTGCCAGGCGCGGCCGATGAAGTCGCCGACGAGAGTGGCGCGGGCCCTTGGACCACTGCTTCAGCGGCTTGCGGTCGCGGATCGGTTGTGACCGCGCTTTCGTGATGACTACGGTCAATGCCCTCTCGGGCTGTCCTGCATCGAGCCGACCCCTCACGGAAGCAACGGCCGACTTGGCCCCTTGGCGTCTGGTCCAGGGAGTGTTCAGGATTCGGCCCGCAGCGCGAGCGCGGAGTCAATGGTGACGTCCAGGAAAGCGAGGGTATCGCGGCGGCGGGTCAGGGCGTTGCGGTAGTGCCGGCGGCCCTCCGCGCCGCTGGTGCGCAAGTACAGGCTCTCCTCGACGATGGGGTGCAAGCGCGGGTCGAACGCTTCATGTGCGTACCGGCCGACGCCGCACTTGGAGGTCATGCCTCCCGTGGCGAGCGTGCAATGCAACCGGCTTACGCCGAGCACCGCCCACACCGGGAACCACCCGCTGAGCCCGATGGCGAGCGATAAGGGGCGCGGCTGTCGTTTCTGTTGCCACCGGGGCCGCCAGTAGGAGCTGAGGTTGTCGGCGGTGAAGGCCCGCAGGGCATCCTGCTCTGCCCATACGCCCGCCTCGGCCGGCTGTGGCCCGCGCACCGCGATGCCGTGCCAGGCCGGCTCGCAGAAGGTCACCGGGTTGATGCCGAACCGTCCAGCCTGTCGGCGTGTCGACCGACTACCCGTTCGACCACGAGGACTTCAACGCGATGCTCGTACAGAGCCCGGAGTTGTTCCCCGACTGCTACACCCGCTGGGGGCCGATCGACTTCATGCCTCCGGAGGGGCTGCTGACCGTCGAGAACGCGTTGCTCGCCCGCGGGTATCCCGAGGACGCCATCACCCCGATTGTGGGCGGCAATTTCCGTCGGGCCGCCGCGATGGTCTGGCAGTTGCTCAACTACACCCTTGCTCCATGCATTGATCCATTCGACCGCCTCACCATTTCCAGCTGGAGCTCATCGGATTGCTGCGATCTGCGCCAGTTCTGGTCGGGTAGCTTGATCGGCATGGATCAGGGGCGGGTAGTTGAAGCGTTTCGTTGCGAGGCTGGACGGCTCGCTCGAGCGATGAGCGGGCTCTCGCAGGCTGAGTGGCGTCTGCCCACACGGTGTGCGCCATGGACGGTAAGCGACTTGATGGCGCACGTCCGGGTGGTGATCGCCTGGCTGCCCGGCATGCTCGCTGCACCGGAGCCGATCCGCGCCGAGGTGTCGGCAGTGGAGTACTACCGGCCTGATGGGCGTTTCGCCCCGGACGCCAACGCGGCCCGGATAGCACTGGCCCAGGATCATGCGGCCGAGCAGCTCAGCGGGGCCTCGCTCGCCGAGGGATTCGACGCCACCTGGCAGGAGGTGGACCGTCTGTGCCGGGCCGAGCCGGAGGGGCGTGTGGTGCGCACCCGGCACGGTGACCCGATGCTCCTGTCGGAGTTCCTGCTGACGCGGGTGGTCGAGGTCGCCGTGCACGGCCTGGACCTGGCCGACGCCCTGGGGCGCGAGCCGTGGATGACCCCGCAGGCCGCTGACGTGGTGCAGGATCTTTTGCTCGGTCCGGACAACGCGGCAGCTCCGGAGCATCTGGGCTGGAGCCGGCTTCGCTTCCTGCGCAAGGCGACGGGGCGTGACCCGATCACCAGGGAGGAAGCGGCGGAGGTTGACCGCCTGGGCATCCGTTGGCTCACGTTGGGCTGAGCCTGGCCTTGCGTCATGATCAGCGCATGACCGAGATCGTACTGATGTCAGATCCCAGGATCGCGGCGATCCCTGTGGTCGACTGCGGCGAAAAGCTCATCGATGTCCGGCTGCAGGCGTCCATCGCCGTCGACCCACGCAAGGAAGACCGATCGGGCGCTTTCGCACACCTGCGGGAGGGCGTCCTGGCCCGCCACTGCTGTGAAGCGGTGATGATGTCGCCGGTGCCGTCGTGGCCGTCGTAGTGTACGGGCCGTCGGCTCGGCAACCGCGCCATCCCTGCACGGGCTCCGTCCGCTGATCTGCCCGTGCCGGCATCGTGACTGCCTCGCCGACGTCGCACCGCCGAGGCTATGAGGTGGTCAAGTCGTGTTCGCCGTCTCCGGTCACGACGTCGATGACCGCCGTGACCGGTCCTGTGCGTGTCGTCCCGGTGACTGTCACCTCACCCGGCCTGTCGGTCGCGCCAGGTGGCAACGGCTGCCAGCGGACGGGGACACGGGTGATCGTGTTGTTCGCGGTGGTGAGCATGCGGATGGAGGAGGGCAGCTTCGGGGCGGCTCCCACCACGGTGGCGGTGTGGACGGTGTCCTGGAGGATGTACTTGGCGCGGCTGGCGTTGAAGACGTTGATGGACGCATGCGGCTCCCATGTGTTCGCCAGTCCGGGCACGGCCCGGAACATGGGCTGGTAGCCGGCCGGCTCCCACACGAGGACACCTGAACCTCGGTTGTCGACCACGTCGTTGGCGGCCTGGAACACCCTCCGGATGGCGTCCGCCTGCCCCTGAATGGTTCGCGGGTACGGCGAGTTGGGCAACGGCGAGCCATCGCCGCCCGACGCGGGGTAGGCGGTTTCTGCGATGTCGATCTCGTAGCCGGGGTAGGTGGTGGCCATGGTGTTGAGGTTGAGATCCAGCGCCTCGGGCGTACCGTGCCATTCCGGGTAGTACGAGATGGCCAGCACATCGGGGTTCTGGCCCTTCGCCTTCACCCGGGTGAGGAACTGGTTCCAGAACTCCATGGTTTTGGCGAGCTTGTCCTTGTCGACGATCACGTGTATCTCGACCTTGGATGTCGGTGACGCGTCTCGGACGGCCTTGATCCCTGCCGCGGCCAGGGTGGTGAACCGGTCCCACGACTGGTCGTAGAGCTGCCGCTCCACCGGGTCGGTCGACCGCCAGTACTTCCACAGCAGGCCACCGCCCGGCTGGGACTGGTACACATTGGCCTGGTCGACGAAGTACGGCGGATTCGTCGTGCCGATGTGGGCCGCCTCGCTGCCGTACATGAAGCCGTTGATGATCTCGTTGCCGACGGCCACCTTCTCCGGCGTGGTGCCCTGCCGCTTCAACCGCTTCAGGTAGTCGGCGGTGAAGTCGTACACGGCCCGGGACAGGTCCGCGAACTCCAGCTCGGCCCAGGCGCGTGGTTTTGGCTGCTTGCTCGGGTCCGCCCATGAGTCCGCGTAGTGGAAGTCGATCCCCAGGCCCATGCCCCGCTGCTTGATCCGCTTGGCCGAGACCAGTGAGCGCTCCGGACCCTGGCGCGGTATCGGCGTCGGTTGACCGGTGCTCTCGCTGCGCGGCTCGTTGAAGATCCGCAGCCGGGTGTGCTGCATGCCGCGGTCCTTGGCCACGTCGAGCAGGTGTGGCCCGGCGCCGCGGTCTTGGGCCAGGGGGTCGACCCAGTACTGCTGGTCCTGGACGTCGTCCATCCAGGACAGATCGGCGCCGAGGGTGAGGTCGTCGCGGAGGTAGTTGAAGACCTGGAGCTCGCTGACACCTGCCCGGGCACGGTCCTGCCCGCCTGTGAACACCAGCCGGACGAAGCGCGTTCCCGACCGGGTGAACAGGTGCACCTCCCCCCGCGACACGGCTCTGTTGCGGGACCTGTCGGCGATGGTCTTCCACCGGCGACCGTCGGATGAGGCCTCGACGACGTACCGGTGGGCCACGCCACGGTCCGGGAACATCACCTTGACCTTGCGCAGGTTGTCGTAGGTGCCACCGAGGTCGACGGTGAGCCACTGCCGGGTGCCGGCACGACCGGGTTGCCAGGACGTCGACGGGTCGCCGTCGATGGCCAGACGAGCGTTGGACGAGCCGGTGGCGGCCGTCGCCGCGGCCCATGGCTTGGCAGCGATATTGCTTTCGATCGGCTTGATGTCCGCGGTTCCGAAGGTCGCGTGGGCCGGCCTGGGCACCATGAGTAGATTCGCGGACACCATGGTGACCAACGTCGTCGTGACCGCGAGGGCGCGGGGCAGACGCTTGCTGCTCATGTCCTTCTCCTGACGATGTGACGTATGTGCGGCATGGGCTGTTCCGTACGCTCTGCCGGTCGAGGAGACCGGCAGAGCGCCGCGGGATGTCAGCCGGCCGCGGCACCGACATCGAGGTAGTCGACGTTGGGCAGTCCGGCTGCCGTGGTCGGATCCAACCGGATCGTGTTGCTGCCGGCGTTCAGCGAGACGGTCACGGTCTTGGTCGTCCACGTCGTCCACGCACCGGTGGACTCGAACGAAACCGTCCCCACCGTGGATCCGTTGACGATCAGGTTCGCCGGCCTCGCACCGCTGGTGGAGCCATTGGCGAACCGGACCGCCACCGTCGCCGTACCAGCGGTCGCCGGAGTCACCGTGAACTGCGCGAAGGCCCCCGCAGCGGCACTGCCGTTGCAGAACCCGCTACCGGAAAAGCCCGCTTGGTTCGAGTCGATCGTGCCCTGGCACACCGCCGGCGCGGTCTCCGCCTCGTAACGCTGTCCCGATGGCGCGTCGGCAGAGGTCTTGACCAGTGAGAGCTGGTCGACGGTGACGCCGCCCGAACCCGACGCCCGCACGGTGACGGTGGCCGCCCCGCTGGGCAGCGCTATGCCGGTGAGCTCGCGCTTGGCCCAGCCGCTCGACGCCGGGATGCCGAGGGTGCGTTGGCTGCCGTTGGCGCCGGTGATCACGACCTGTCCGGCGCTACCCCGAGCGTGCAGGGACAGGGTGTAGGTGCCTGCGGGCACCGACTCGATCCGCTGCTCGACGCCGCCGCCGTTGCTCACCTGGAGGGCGAAGCGAGAGCCGTTCACACCACCGTTGACGTTGGTCACCGAACCGCCGAGGTTCCGCCATCCCCGCACACTGGAGACGATGATGCGGTCGGCCTGGATGTCGGGGTTGAGGATGTAGTTGTTCGCCGGCCCGACACGCCACTCTCCGGTCGTGGCGTTGAACTGCCACTGGCTCACCGAGTGGAACTGCGGCCTCGCGCCGGTCTTGGTGATCGGCACCCACTGGTTGTACCCGATGCCGTTCCAGGCGAAGTCGGCCCAGCGGTCGCCGGCGTAGATCACCGTGTTCTGCTTGGTGCCCTTGACCGTCACGAAGAACCCGGTCTGGGTCACGTGGCTGTAGTCCATCTCGGTGCCGGCAAGGACGTACTCGCTGCTGTACGAGCCCTGAACGTTGCTGCTCGTCGACTCATTGACGTAGTTGACCGAGGTGTTCCAGCCGTGCAGGTCCGACGCCGCGTGGTAGTACTTGCCGTCGAGTTTGAACATGGCGTTGCCCTCGCGACCGGCGCCGCGGCGGATCTCCACGCCTGGCTCGATCCGCAGCGAGTCGGACTCCCGGAACTTGGCCACGAAGCCGCGCGACCGTCCTTCGCGGTTGGAGAAGATCAGGTAGTCCTTGCCGTTGTCGTCGGTGAAGACGGTCTGATCCCCGGTGCCGGTCGTGGGCGAGTTGGTGATCTGGGTCTGGAAGTAGCCGTAGTCGAAGGTGTCGGTGGGTGAGTCGCCCTGCAGCAGCAGAACGCCGTGCCCGCCCCTGCCCGTGTGCCACATCTGCACGGCGAGCACGTACTTGCCGGTGTTCTCGTTGTACGAGACGCCGAGCCGCCCGACCCAGCCCGCACCACCCAGGTTGGCGCCGCTGCCCACGCCGGTGGAGCGCGTCGCGACCCGGTTCTCGAACTTCCAGTTCACCAGGTCCTTGGACGAGTACACGGGGATCGAGACGAAGCTGACGTTCCCGTCGTACTTCCTCGTCGGATTGGCGCGGTAGAGCTCGGCGCCGGTGTAGTGCACGCCGTACCAGTAGTAGGTGTCACCGAACTTGAAGACCCCACCGCCCTGCGAATAGATGGGATTGCCGCTGGTGTCGTTCCAGAAGGTGTTGTTCGTGATGGTCTGGAACGTGCCCTCGTCGGCGGCCTTCAGATCGGCGGCGGCGGTCATCAGGGCCGTCTTCGCGTCGGCGACCTCCGACGTGGTGGCCGACGTGTCGCCGGCGACATCGGCCGCGGCGGTCAACGCCTTGGCGAAGGGCTTCCAGGAGTCAGCCGTGTACTTCGTCGGAGTGCGCGTCTGGTAGTCGGACACCAGGTACTTGAGGCCGCGATCCACCACCGGTCCCGCAGCCGCCCCCTGGTCCTGGAGCTCCATTGCCTGGCTCTGCGTTGCAGGTGTCTCCGCCGCGGCGGTGCTCGCCGAGAGCGGCGCCGCCAACGCCACGGACAACAGGGTGGCGGCGGCCAGCTTCCAGTACTTCGAAACGACACGCGATCGTTGCCTCAAGAGGTCACCTTCCGTCACTCTCAAAGGCGCCGAGATCCGGCGCGCTTCCGTTGAAGGGCAGTCCCACGTCGGTGCCCTTGTCGATCAGGGCACTGTTCGCCGCGAGACGGAGGTGGGGCAGCACGGGCAGGTTCCCGTCGGTCTGGCGGAGCGCGTCCCAGCCGGACGTCGACACACTGCGGAACTGGGAGTCCGACAGGGGGACGCCGAGGTTCCAGGAGTTGTACGCGGCGTTCGTGCCGCTCATGTTCGACGTCGCCGTTCCGGTGTAGGCGATGTTGTTGCGCAGGTTGCCCCGGCCGACGGCGGCGCCGCGCGAGTCGACTCCCAGCATGTTGAAGTTGGGGTGGTTTCCATAGCCGGTGTTGTTGAAGAAGTCGTTGGCCACCGGGTGGTGGTTGGCGTAGAAGCCGGCCGCCTTGTTGAGGAACGCCACCGAAGAGCGGACGGTGTGCTTCGGCGCGTTGGCCTCGTAGTCGCCCCCGTAGCCGCCGGACTTGAAGCCGGCTCCGTTGCCGGAGGGCGTCGTCGTCCCCGGCACGTACCCGTTGCGCCAGGCCCACGAGTCCTCGATGATCACGGGCGAGTAGGTGGAGATGAGGTCGAACCCGTCATCGGCGTTCCACCACGCGCGGCAACCCCGGAACACGTTCGCGGGGCGGCCGGCCGGCGTGTAGTGCGAACCGAACCCGTCGGCGTTTTCGCCGGGCCCGTCGTTGCTGCGCGGGTCGTAGTTGTCATGTGCGTCCGAGTTGAGGACGAGGTTGCCGCCCCCGCCGCTGATGAACAGGCCGGTACCCATGTGGTGGTGGGTGTTGATCTGCTCGAAGACGTCATTGCTGCCGGAAACCCAGATCCCCCAGGACTCGGCGTTGCGGTTGTTGTTCTGCGGAACGCCCTTGACTTCCAGTCCTTTGAGGTGGATCCAGTTGCCGGTGACGTTGAAGCCCTTGATGCGGCAGTTGTCCGTCATCCGCGAGAAGTCGAAGACCGGTTTCTCGCCCGGCTGGGCCCAGTACCGGATCGGGTTGCCCGAGCTGCCGCTCTTGTTGAGGGTGATCGCGTCGACCTTGGCGGTCTGGCTCGGACAGGCGCTGTTCGCGCGGGTGTAGGCGTAGGTGCCGCCCCGGAAGTAGACCGTGTCGCCCGCCTTGGCGACGGCCTGTGCACGGGCGATCGATGCCCAGGGAGCGGCCTGCGTACCTGCTGCTCCGTCGTTCCCGTTCGGGGCGACGTAGTAGATGCTTCCGGCCGCCGCGGCGCTCGCGGACGCCGAGCCGGTGGGCATGGCGACGGAACTCGCCATGACCACCGAGAGCAGAAGGGCAGGGGTGCCATACTTCGCGGTTCTCACAGCGTCATCTCCCGAGTGGACCGTCTTCGTGACACTGCCATGGACGCGTGTACCACCTTCCGAGTGAGCGGCCCACTCCCTGATCGCTCGGGCGGGGGCCGAACAGACATCGCGAAACGGCTGCTCTGGTTGAACGGGGGCGGCGTGTTTGAGGAGGCTCAGCACTGCCGCCGACACGCCGCACACATCGCTGACCACGAGCGGCGGTGCGGACCTCATGGCCCACGGGACGAAGTGGCCGCGCAGTCCGTGTCCGCAAGCCCGGGCGGCCGACCTCCGGCCATGGAGAGGCCTCCTGCCACCACCGATGCGGAGATTGCTCAGCCGGTCGTACCCTCGCCCCGGCCTCCGTCTTCGTCGCACGCCCCGCGGCCCGGTCGGAGCCAAGCCGTTTCGGTACGCCACCGTCAGGTTGGCAGGGACGACTGCGTCCTAGGTCTGCTGCACCGCCGTCATCGAGGCCACCCGCGAACCGACCGGCCTCGGTTCGCGCCCACCGCCGCGTTCTACGTGAGATACGCGGCGAGCGGGAGGTTCTGGCGGCGCACGTCACCGGCGACGAGCCCTGCGACCCGCTGGGCGCCGTAGGTGTCGAAGTGGGTGTGGTCGTTGCAGAAGAAGGTGCCCAGGGGACCGCTGCCTCCGTAGTCGCCGTTGTTCGGGCAGAAGCGCAGACTGTTGTAAAGCGAGACACTGAGCGTCTGCAGGTCGATGACGGGGGCCCTGGTGGCGGATCCGGCGGCGAAGGTCTGGGAGACGAAGCCGCGGTTCTTGGTCGCCGTGCTGCCGGAGCAGGTGATGGCGGCCACCGGGGTGAGCAGCACCGGGTGCGCGCCCCGGGCCAGGGCGGCCTGGGCCATCATGGTCATCAGCTGCTGGTACCGGGCCGGGCCGACGTGCCGGGGGCAGGTCGAGGAGGAGTCGTTGATGCCGAACTGGATGAACAGGTAGTCGCCGGCCTTCATTCCGGTGGTCGAGTTCAGCATCGCCTGCCAGCGTGACGAGTACGAGCCGGACGTGAGGCGGCACTCGCCGTCGGAGCCCTTGGTGCTGCTCACGTTCCCCTCGTACAGCCAGGTCTGGATGCTGCGGCCTCCCACCGCCTGGTTCCTGACCGTCACGTCGCTGTTGAACAGGGCGTCGAACTGGCTGCCCCAGCCGACCGGACAACGGCCGGAACTCGGGTTGGCCATGGTGGAGTCGCCGGCCAGCCACACGGTGACCGGTGCGGCGATCGCCCGTGCGGCCGGGGCCTGGGCGCGGGAGGCACTGGTGCAGTTCGTGGCGACGCGGTCCGCCGCGGACGCGGCGCTGACACCGAGGCTCGACAGGGCGATCACGAGCGCGGTCGTGATGAGAATCCGTAAGTTCCTCAACGGGTCCCTCCTTGGGACTGGCGCCGGGCGTCGTCAGCGCAGGTACGCGGCCAGGGGCAGGCGCTGCTCGCGGATGCTCTGGAGCACCAGCCCGCCCATCTGGCTCGCGCCGTACTGCGAGAAGTGGGTGTTGTCCGTGACACCGTCGACGGATGAGCGCAGGAAGAGCTGTGCGGAGGCGGACGGGCCGAGGGACTCGACCAGCGTCTTGCTCTTGGTGGTCAGATCGATCACCGGCACGTTCTGCGCCGTGCCGACCGAGCGCATCTCGGCGGGCAGGTTCACTCCGACGCCGTTGACGTGCAGTGCCGTGGGCGTGAGCCGGCTGCCGTTGAACTGCCGACGGACCGGCGGGGTCACCAGAACGGGGACGCCGCCCTTCGCACGGACCTGCGTGATCATGGAGGTGAGGTTGCTCCGGAAGGCCGACGCGCTGGTCTGCTTGTCGTTGTGGCCGAACTGGATGAAGACCGCGTCGTTTGCCCTGACCTTCGGCAGCAGCGCCGGGAAGAGCGCCGAGTTCCTCAGGAAGCTGCCCGAACTCTCCCCAGAATCGGCGTAGTTGGCGACGGACGCTCCGGGACCCACCGCCGGCGTGATCATCTGGCCCCATCCCGTGTACGGGGCCATGAACTGGTCGCACACGGTCGAGTCACCGGCCAGGTAGGCGACCATCGGCTGGTTCGCCGGTTTCACGGAGACGGCCGACACCTGCGGGTTGGTCCCCGCGAACCGGATGTCCAGACCGGGGTTTCCGGTGCCGCCCTGGCCGGTCGGCTGCCCCTCCGGCTGCCGCACATTGACCGTGAACGAGTACGTGGCGACGGCACCGGCCGCCGTCTTCGTCGCCGGCAGCATCAGGCGCCGGGCCTCCACCCACATGTCGGTCTCGGCGGCAGTGGCACCACCGAGGGAGACCGTCACGTCGTAGTTGCCGGGTGAGACCGCGTAGTGACACTTGATCGGCGCAGTGCCGGAACAACCGGCCGGCAGTGCCCGCGTGGCGGTATCGGCATGTGCCGCACCGGTGCCGACCAGCGTCGCCAGGGTCAGCAGACCCACTGCTCCCAGCCTGATTCCGTGCCCTTCGAGATGCAATGTCATGCTCATTACAATCACCAATCCCAGTTCTCGACCGGAGAGTTGCCCGGGTTGAGGTCCATGGCCCGTCGCTCAGGCCTGGGTGAAGCCGTTCATGATGATGGAGGGCCGCTTCGTGGCGGAGTCCCAGGCGCCCATGTTGTAACCGGTGAACGGGGACATGCACTCCGGCTCCCAGTAGAAGATGCCCTGCCCGCCGTTGGCCTTGAGGGCCTTGATGTAGGCGACCAGCGCGGCCTGGGTGGAGGAGGCGCGGTCCACCCGACCACCGAACTCGCTCTGCAGGAACGGTTTGCCGTAGGCGTCGGAGATCCTCTTCATGTTCCCCACGATCCCGGCCGCGAGGTCGGCGCTGCCGTAGGAGGAGAACACCGACATGTCCCACTTGCCGCCGTTCGCCGCGAAGCGACTGAAGAACGTCGTCATCACGTCGTACTTCTGCGGCTGGGCCAGGTGGATGCACACGATCGAGTTCGGTGACACGGCTTTGACCTGGGTGTAGGCGGCGTTGAGCAGGCCGGTCAGCTGCGCCGGGCTGGAGACGCTGCCGACAGGGCGGCAGATCCCGCTGTTGATCTCGTTGCCGATCTGCACCCAGGTGGGGAGCACGTCGTTGTTCCTCATGATCGTCATGGTCTGGTTCACGTACGTGCCCATCGCGGTGCGCATCTGGCTGTAGGTCATGTTCCGCCAGGCGGCGGGCGGGTTCTGCACGCCGACGGAGTTCCAGGTGTCGCCGAACATGTAGTCGAGCATGATCGACATGCCGGCGGCCTTGACCCGCTTGGCGAAGGCGGCCACCTCGTTGATGCCGCAGTGCCCGTTGGCCGGGTCGTTGGAAGGGTTGACGAACGTACGCAGGCGTACGGCGGTGATGCCGTATCCCTTGAGGATGGTCAGCAGGTCTTGGGTCTGCCCGCCGGCATTCTTCCAGGAGTAGCCGCGCGCCTCCATCTGAGGTGCCCAGCTGATGTCGACGCCCTTGACGAAGCTCGCCGCGGCCTCGGCGGGCGTCTCGAGTTCGGCGAACGCGACGGCGGTGGCGAGCGCCCCGGCGGTGGCGGTGGTGGCCTTGAGCAGGGTTCGCCGGGTGATGCGCCCGGCAACTGGTGTGGGGGGTTGCGGGAACATGATCGGTCCTTTCCTTCCGTCGGTCGCGGGTGAGACGTCGCGGGCGGCGGAGAGCGGGTCAGTGAGAGACCTCCAGGAGCGAGGCGGGTTCTTGGGCAACTGACGCTCAGGTCCAAGGAGTTCGTGTAGCCGCGTGCGATCCCAGCCGATGCGCCTCCCTCGGAGTGGCCACACTGAGGCTGGAGTGCTCACGAGCGGCACGTGTCGAAGGGGGCGGCCTTGGCGTGCCAGGGCGCTCCTCCAGGTCGGGACTGTGAGCGATCACAGAGGTGGTGCGCAGTCACATCACAACGAACTTGAGGTGCTTCACGCAGCTTCTCGATCGGGCACGAAGCTGTCAACCATTACTCACCAATCCATGGAAGAAGCAGTGCGATCCTGTGGGCCGGGGGCTCGCCGTGCCTCGGCCGTGAGCTGCCTGAAACGGCGGGAGTCAGCCCAGTTCAAGTGCCCTTTCAGAGGAGTGCGACGACGAGGACGGGACTGTGCACGGGACCTCTCGTTGGCTCGCACCCGCACACGCTCGAACAGAGAAAGCCAACAGAATGCTTGACGGGCTATCAATGAATTTCTACGCTTCTCGCCTCTGACCACCTCGACGAACTACAGCCGGATCAGATGGTCCCTTGACACTCCGGCCGGCCTGCGCCGGCTCCTCGTGCCGCAGGCCGGTACCCGCCGCCGCTCGTATGAGGGCAGGCCGATGTCCTCGGGATCGAGCCGGGCTCTGAGAGACCGCAGAAGCTCCTTGAGCTCGGCACGCCGGTCAGTCCGGCAGACACCTCGTCGTCGGTCGCCACATGTGAAGACTGCGCTGTCGTCCGTTTGCCGAACGTGCTCCCAGATGCGGAGCAGCGTGGCGTCTCCGGCTGGTCGGCGCGCAGTTGACGAGATGGCACACCGGGTGGCATCGCCACCCTGCCCAACTGCGCGCCCACGAGGTATGCAGAGGTACGTAGCCGTCGCCGAGATTCGGGTCCTGCTACGTGCCGGACGGATGGCCCGAGCCGGCAGCACTGCCGCTGACGCCGGTCATGATGGCGTTGATGATGCCCTGCTGGGTGACCGTGAGGGAGCGCCGGTTGAACAGCCCGAACCCGTACCGATCGGTTGCCCCGTTGTCCCAGTAGACGGTGGCCGCGCCGTATTTCTTGGTTGTGGCCACGACGGCCCGTGCGAAGTCCGCGCGGTACCTGTTGTTCGACGAATCGAACGATGACTTGTCGATGGCACCGTATTCGCCCACCACCACTGGATACCCCTTCGAGACGAACACATCGCGCATCATCTTGAGCTGCGCGTCCAGATAGTCCTCCTGTCCCCAGGTCGACGTCCTTGATGGGTTGGTCGCTGCTCGGCCCCATTGCGTGATGGTGCCGCTTTCCTCTCCGGCGAAGTCCCAGGGGCTGTAGTGATGAACGGAGATCATGATCCGCCGCTCATTTGCGGGAATGGAGGGGGAGCGGTACTGATCGGACGGAAGCGCGAAGCCGTAATTCCCCGCGGTGTAATCGATGTTCGTGTTCCAGCCGGCCACGAGCAGCCACCTCGAACTGTTGTTTCCGCCCGTTTTCCGCACGGTGTCCACGAAGATCTGGTTGTAGCTGTTGATGTTCGAGTAGCACGGTTGGGTCGGGCGGCCGTACTGCCCGTCGAACTCCTCGTTCATGGACTCCAGGATCAGGCGCTGGTCGTAGTTCTTGAACCTGTTCGCGATCTGCTGCCAGGCTTTCTCGTACTTGGCCTTGATCGTCGCCTGGGAAGGCGAATCGCAGATCAGCCAGGAGCCGTTGACGGTCTTGTACCCGTCGCCGTGCATGTTGATCAGCACATGCAGGCCCCTGTTGTAGGCATAGTTGACGACTTCTTGGACTCTGTTCAGCCAGGAGGCGTTGATCGTGTAATTTGGGCCGGGCCCTATGTATCCCAGGTAGGAGACCGGGATCCTGATCGTCTTGAACCCTGCCGCTCTCACTTTGTCGATGAGGGCCTGCGTCACCGTCGGCTGGCCCCACGCTGTTTCGCTCGGGTATCCGTTGGTGGTGGCTTCGAGTTGGTTCCCCAGATTCCATCCCGCGCCCATGTCGGCCACGATCTGTGAAGCGCTCGACTGTGCCGCGGTATCGGCCGATGCCTGAGGCGCCGCGCCGTACACCGATGCGGCAACTGCCAACAGGGCGGCAAGGAAAATGACTCTGATCTTCCCTGCTAGTGAAACCATGAGCTTTCCTCTCTTGCGTCCTTGAGGGCGTCGGGCCCCCAAGTGGATCCATCTGTGCGAGTGGGAGCGGCCGGAGCCGTCGGCTGTTCGGGCGGTGGCGTCCACGCCGGCCTGGAAACGAGCACAGTCGATTGCGCAGCGGCTGACCTCACGGGCGTCCGTGGGTGGCCACGCACTCTGCACGGCCCGGATGCGAGGCGAGCACGGCAGACGCGCGCACCCGGGCCGTGCGTGGTTGCTCCTCAGCTCAGGGCGGATTCCCAGGTGGTCGTGCTGGAGGTGGCGTCGGCGCGAAGGCGGTCGCGGGCCGCGGTGTCGCCGTACAGGCTCCACCGCATCCAGTCCACGGACGTGTTGACGGTCCGGGAGTCGCCGAAGTAGTTGCTGTGGCCGGCGCCGCGGAAGGTGAGGAACGCCTTGGCGGCGGGCAGTTCCCGGTACGCCTGGCGGGCGGAGGAGATCGGGCACGTTCCGTCCCGGTCGCCGTGCGTGAACAGGACCTTGGCGCGGACCGCCGGGCTCGGGTTGCCCATGTCCACGCAGGACATGGGGATCGCGGCGGTGATCCGTGCGTCGGGCCAGGACGTGAGCAGGCCGTGGGTGGTCATGCCGCCCATCGAGTGGCCGGAGACACCGACTCCGACCGCTGTGTTGATGTGGCCGGCCAGCGGGTCGCCGGCCGTGTTGAGGGCGAGGGTCCGGGTGATGACTTCGGAGACGTCCTTGGACTGGTTGCCGTTGTAGACGTCTTGGTCGTTGAGGTTGGCGAAGTGGGGGGCGGGGACGATGAAGCCGGCCTCGGCCAAGGGGCGGATGATCGCCAGGGACTTCTGCGGGCTGCTGCTCAAGCCGTGCATGAACTCGCAGACCGGGAAGACGCCCTGGGCGACGGGGGCGCTGGTGACCGGGGAGCCACCGGGAGTACCGGTGGCGGGTAGTAGACGTAGGTGGTCCACCGGCGGCTGCCGCGGCTCCAGGCGTACTGACGTACGCCGACCGCGAACCGCTGGGTCGGAGCGCCGGCGCTCGCGGTGGCACCTGCGTGTCCCGTGCCGAGCAGGGACATGCCTACGCCCGCGGCTCCGGCTGCGCTCAGCGTCACGAAACTACGCCGTTGCATGGTCATGAAGACTCCTGGTGGGGGGTGCGGAGCGCTGTTCGGTCAGGTGCCGGGAAGAGGCGTCGGTGATGCCGCGGCGGTGAGACTGACCTAGGTGGTGGGGGGAGTAGTGGTGGGGGTGGTCAGGTCGGCGAATCGCGCACGGTGGAGGACGTTCCGGTCCTGCATGTGGTGGTCATCCGCGTGGTGTGGCTTGCCGGCGGAGATGCGGCAAGCCGCTGAACACCGGCCGAACCGTGACTCATTGAGGGAGCAGCCCTTCGGGCCCACCCGCCCGCTTCTCTGATGGGGAGGTGTCGATTCTGCGGGAACGGCGCAGGGGTGCCTCTCCTTCCATGCGTCGTGTGCTGCACCTCTGGGAGCGTTCCCACATGTCTTGCAACAGGTACATTCCCGATCGGGTGCCGATCTGTCAATCGTCGGCGCTCAACTCTGTTGTCTTCGACGCGCATTCGACAGATCGCAGGCGCGGGAGGTCCGGTGTGGCGTCTTCGAGGCCCGCCCGATCACCCTCGCGACGGTCCGTCGTCAGCCGTGGCCGATACCCGCACTCATGCCGGCGATCGTATGGGCCCTGATGTCGGGGTGCGGTCCCTCCGCGAATCGGGTTACCACGGAGCGGACGTGGTCCTGGGCCGGCTGGAGGAGACCGTCGTACACCGCGACGCAGACTTCCCGCGCCCGTGACCGGGGCCAGCCGGGCGGCAGCAGCCCGATGGGGAGCAACGGGTCCAGGATGGGGAAGTGCCGGTAGGCGTGCATGACCTCGGTCCGGGCGCGCACCGCGTCGGCGCCGGAGACGTCGTCGGCGCTGATGTGCGGAAGCAAGCCGCTCCAACGGCTGATGAAAGCCTGGTAGTGCTCGGCGATGCCGGGCAGGTCCCACGCCTGGACCGGGTTGCGGTCAGCCTCGGTGTCCAGATCCTCCTGCCGCGCGCGGAACACGGTCACCGCTCCCCGCGCCAGGTCTGCCACCTCGATCCGCCCCTTGGGGGTCAGGGGGTGCGGTGACACCCAGAGCGCGTCGTACAGCGGCGCGAATCCGCGCCAACGCAACGCGGTGCGCAACGCGCGCCGCCGCGTGCTCTCCTGTTCCGGGACGGAGAAGGCGATCAGTGTCCACTGTCCGTCCCATGAGTCGGGTTGGGTGGTGAAGGTGGCGATCGAGCTGGCACCGCTCCACAGGTCGACGGCGGCCTGCGACGTCAACCGGTAAGAGCTGTACCGCCCTTGCCGACTGCTCTCCAGTACCCCTCGGCGCATCAGCCTGCTGATCGTCGTACGGGCTGCGCCCGCGGTCACCTGGAACTCGCCGAGCAATGCCACGATCGCCGCCGACGGCAACCAGGCCCGAACGGGGAACGTGTAGTCGGCGATCAAAGTCACCGCGAGTCCCTGCGGCGAGACGCTGCTCTGCCAGCCGGGCGACCGCACGGGTCCGGCGGCGCCGTCACCCTCGTCGGAGAAGATCTCCTCGAGGTTGGCCAGGTTCGGCAAGGTCGGCTCCGACGCGGTGGACACGGTCGGCACCACACTAATGGTTGTGAAATCGCCGGGTGGGGCCCTGCCTCGATTGCTCCACCACGACTGCGGCAGCCCGGTCCGCACGGTGGTGACCTGCGCCTCCGGGCACGAGATCACCACACCCGGACAGGTCAGCGCGAGGCCGGGCCCCGGGGCCCGGCCTGCGTCCGCGTCCGACTGACCGGTGCAGGACGGCAAGGGCTCGGCACCGCCGTGTCGGCGGGCGAAGCCGTCAGCGCCGGGTGAGGGTGGACGGCGCCCCGGCGGACTGGTCACCTTCTTTGTGCAGGCCCAGGGTGTCTCGGCCGGTCATCGTGACGACGTAGGTACTGCCGTTGGGGCAGGCGACCTCGGCCCCTTGTTCGGCGGACTGGCTGCTGACCGCCTTGAGGACCATCGACGCCTTGCGTATCTCCTGCAGTCGCAGGGTGTCGGTGCATCCCAGCTCACGTTTGGTGTTCACTTCGGTCACCCTGCTGACCTGCTTGCCCGCCAGCTCACCTCGTTGTGCCGGGTGGAGAGTCAAAGTGACGGTGAACCGGTTGGTGCGGGGCTCGGTGAAGCCGTCAGAAGTGGGATTGCCCGGCCCGGTGCCGACCCATGTACCTGCCCAGGCCTCGGGAAGCGAAGTGGCAGTGGATGACGGCGAAGGCGTCCCGTCGGAGGCGTCATCGCCGGAGAAATGCCGCACGAGGAACGTGCCCGCCGCGGCCATCAAGGCCACGGCCAGGGTCCCGGCGACCGCCCGGCCGGTACGGCCGGACACCCGCCGTCGCACGGGGCCGACAGGCGGCAGGACGGCGGTCTTTGCGTCGGCGGAAGCCGGGCCGTGTTCGGGCTCACGTGACACAGCCGCCACAGACGACGGTTGCACTGTTGCGGAGATCCGCGCTTGCGCCTCCTCCTCCCGCACGGCGATCTCTCTCTCCAGCCCTTCGGGCAGCACCTGCGGCCAGGTACCGCACCGGCCGCCCAAGCGTTCCAACAGCACGCTGACGGTGCCGGGCGTGGGCCGCTGCTCGGGGTCCTTGGCCAGACAGGACCGCAAGAGTGGGATCAGGGCCGCCGGAACGCCGTCGAGGTTCGGCTCCTGGTGCACGATGCGGTAGAGCAGCAACCGCAGGCGAGAACTCGTCGTCCGGGCTGGAGAACGGGCCCCGTCCCGTCGCCGCATACACCAGTACCGCAGCCAGCGCGAAGACATCACCCGCTGCACCCGATTCCCCGGCACTCACCTGCTCCGGCGCCAGATAGCCGGGAGAACCGATCACGCCGCCGGTCCTCGTGTGACGCGTGTCCTCCCTCGCGCGCGCGATCCCGAAATCGATGAGCAGAGGACTACGGCGGCCCAACAGCACATTGGACGGCTTGACATCCCGGTGGGTCAGCCCCGCCGCGTGTACCGCTGCCAGCGCCCCGAAAAGCTCGGCCGCCAGTGCCAGGACGCACTGCTCGGACAGCCGCCCGTACTGCTGCACCCACTCCGACAGGGACGGCGCTGCCACCTACTCGGTGGCGAGCCACTGCGGCCGCTGCCCCATCGGGCTGTAGTCCACCACCGCAGGCGTCCAGGGCGAGCGCACCCGGTCGCTGTTACGGATCTCCCGCGCGAACCGCTCCTCGAACCCCGGCTCCCGTCCGAACTCGGCACGCACGGTCTTGAGCGCCAGCGGACGCCCCGACACCGTCCGGGACAGATACACCCGCCCCAT
This sequence comes from Streptomyces afghaniensis 772, assembly GCA_000415505.1. Taxonomy (GTDB): domain Bacteria; phylum Actinomycetota; class Actinomycetes; order Streptomycetales; family Streptomycetaceae; genus Streptomyces; species Streptomyces afghaniensis. The sequence goes on along the minus strand of KE354243.1, from coordinate 11,690 downwards.
CCCACCCTCACCGAGACGCGCCAGCAGTGGATAGCCACCAACAGCTTCCGGATCCGCCCCGTCCAGCAACTCCACGTCCTGCCGCCCTCTCAGATTTCCACTGCCGATCAGGTTCAGCTCCGGGACCAGCGCAGCCGAGCGCCGCATCCGTAGCATCGGCACCAAGCATCACGTGCCACACCCGCAAGAGACCATTCTCAGCCACGGCGTCCGGCAGCCCGAGAACCCGTCACCGGGCGAGAGACCACGTGGGCGGGTCGGGAGGGCACGCTCTGGCATAGCTCCCGATTTGTTCGGATGTGTGCACGTCGTGGCGTCGGGTTGGGGCGGTGTTCCTGCGGCCTCGCGGTCGTCCAGGGGCCGGGGGTGTGAGGGTTTCGGTGCTCCGGCCGGGTGGGCGGTCTTCCAGCAGATGTGCCGGAAGTCACGGCGGACGCGGGCAGGGGCGAGTCGCGATCCGCCAGGTCACTGCGCACGGACGCCGATCCGGCGCTTGTCTCCTGCTACGGCACCATCGGCGAACTGTTCTGGGTCATTTGCATGGCTGAAACGGGGCGTCGCCGATGGGTTCATGGTCCATGTCTGTGTCCAGGCGCGTTCTGCATGCCGGGACGGTGTCTTGCATTGACGAAGATGCTGCCTGACCTCCATAGTGCTGTGTCAGACCCTTCGGGATCTGGTTCGGCTACCCAGTCCGGAAGCACCCGGAAGCCCAAGCCGACGCGGGCGAAGGGGAGAACGGGAATGAAAGCCGGTTCCACGACGAGCCTTGCGGGCGACTTCATGTTGGCCGTGTACTTGGACGGGCACGGGCGTGTTCCCAGCTATCGCACCGGTCTCGACTTCGGTATGAGCGGTGCGACGCTGATGGAACTGGCTATGGACGGCCTCATCCACACAGTTGACGGACACATTGTCGCCGTCCAGGGCGCGCAGTCGCGCGACCGCGTGCTGGGCGAGGTTCGCGTTCAGATCCAGTCGTCGCGCAGGCTTCGCACAGCATCGCACTGGGTCAGGGCCCTGAGCGGCAGCGCGCACAAGCGTCTCGCGGCCGGTTTGATCACTGAGGGCGTCCTTGTTCGCACGCCGCGGCGGTTGCCTTTGCCGGCCGATTCGGCCCGTCGCTACGACGTCATGTGCGAGGAGCAACGGGGTGCTGCCGTCCGGTCTTTGCGCAGTGGGGCCGATGAGCGCTCCGCCGCGCTGGCCGCACTTGCGACGGCCTGCGGAGTGACCTCTGAGGACCAGGATGGGAGCGAATACGGGGCGATCGTGCGGTCCCTGCCGCCGGCCTGCGCCCAGATCCTGGCCGCGGTCGCCGCGTGCGTGTTGTCCGTAGCGCTCTGCTCCTGGGTCTGAACCCGCCGCCCCGGCGTGTCCCCATGCCTGGCGACCCATCGGTCAATCCGGTCGGCCGACTTCGCGGAAGTCCGACTTTCGGATCTTCCCGTGAACGCCCTTTACGCCGTCGACGACCTGAGAGACCGCGAAGTCGCCTGCCGCGCTGAGGTACGCCATCGCCACATGGCGGTCGATACCGTAGTCGGTTGCGAGCAGGTTCAGCGCGCAGCGCACGCAGTCGCGCATCGCCTCGTTCAGGTCCTCGTCCAGGCCGATCGGCACGAGGTACTCGTCCGTCTCGGCGAACGGGGCGACGCGGCCGTGACCAGGGCGCACAGCCGCACCACCCGGCACCACCTCGAGCTTCACGGTGGCGCGCAGCGACGCCTCGAACGCTGTCAGGGCGACTTCGCCATCGCCCTGCGCGAAGTGGGGATCCCCGAAGTAGACCAGCGCGTCGTCGACCTGCACCGGAAGGAACAGCGTGGCGCCCTCGCCGAGCAGAGAGACGTCGATGTTGCCCCCGTGACGCCCCGGCGGGACCGAGTGCGGTCGCCTGTCCCCGGGCACCGCCACGCCCATGACACCGAGGAACGGCCGCAGCGGGAAGGGCAGTGAGCCGCGGGCGGAGTCCGTCGGGTCGACCGCGATCCGGCCCCACGCGCCGTGGTGAGCCGCGTGTGCCGTGGCGAAGGTGAACACGGGGCCAGGCAGCGACGGCATCTCGCCAGGGAGCGCGCCGAAGCCGTGGCGTGCGGAGACCATGCCGTACGGAACTCGCGGGGTGAGGTCGAGGACGGTCACGGCGAGCAGATCGCCCGGCCTGGCGCCGGCCACGGCGATCGGCCCGGTGACGAGGTGCGGCCCGTCATCGTCGAAGTCGTGCGGCATGCCGGATTCCGCCACCTGCTGGGCGTCGTCGAGCACGTGGCCGCCGCTGACGCCGTAGCGGCCGAAGAACTCGCGCGGGTTGCGGCCCTGGTCCTCCAGAACTCCCTCGTGACTGATCGTGTCGACCGTGATGACGGAGCCCGGTTGCACGACCGCACACGGTGCGTCCGCCTCGCACGGAAGGCGACCCCACAGGGTGTTCCCGGGCGTGGCCGGGAGGTATGTCGTCGACGCGATCTCCCCACGACCGGGCTGGAGGATCGGGAAGCCGGTCGCGGCAACGTCGAGCAGGGGCGAGTCGGTCACGGTCATGGCCCACCTTTTCTGTAAGCGATGACTCGACGCTAGGAACGCCCTGTTGCCGTGGTGTTTCACCTTGAGGGCGACACGGTAAAAGTGTCTCGTATTGCAATATGCCATCTCGGGAATAGGGATGGGCGTAGGCGTAGGGATGGGAGTCTGTTCGCTCGTCCGGCAGTGGGGCGGGCACATCGACGATGGGCCCCGACCGTTGTTCGGACGGAGCCCATGTCGTGCCCGGAGGTGTTGCGCGCGGCGGTGGACGCGTCCGCCTGGCCGGCCCTCAGAGATCGAGGACGAGCCGGTCGCCCTGACAGCGGCCGACGCAGATCATCATCGTGCGTCCGGCAAGGCGTTCCTCGTCGCTGAGGACGGAGTCCCGGTGTTCGGGTGTCCCGGCGAGGACACGGGTCTCGCAGGCGCCGCAGTATCCCTTCTCGCAGTCGTAGGACAGGCCGCTGACGGCATCGCGCAGAACCTCGATGAGGCGGCGGTCGGCCGGCACGGGGAGCGTGACTCCCGTGCGAGCGAGCTGGACCTCGAAGGTCCGGTTCTCAGCGGCGTCGAACGCCGTCTCGAGGTCGTCCCCGGCGGCGAAGCGTTCCAGGTGCAGCCGGTCGGTGAGGTTCAGGCGGGCGCACTCGCGCTCGACGGCCGCCAGCATCGGCCCCGGCCCGCACGCGTAGACGGCGGTGTCCGCGTTCAGGCCGCCCAGCAGCCGGGGGAGGTCCGGCAGCCCGGCCTCGTCCTGGGGGAGCAGGGTGAGCGCGTTGCCGGCGACGGCGGCCAGTTCGTCGGCGAACGCCATCGTCGAGCGGGTGCGTCCGCCGTACACGACGGTGAAGGGCGTGCCGCGTCCGGCGGCCTCGCGGACCATGGCGAGGATCGGGGTGACGCCGATGCCGCCGGCGAGGAACAGGTAGGACGACGCCGGCGTGAGCGGGAAGTGGTTGCGCGGCCCGCGCACCGCGAAGGTGACTCCGGGGCGGGCGAGTTCGTGGAGTTCGACCGATCCGCCCCGGCCCTCCGGTTCGTGCAGGGCGCCGATGCGCCACGTCGCGGCGTCGGCGGGGTCGCCGCACAGCGAGTACTGGCGCAGCCTGCCCGAGGGCAGGCGCAACTCGACGTGCGCGCCGGGCTGCCAGGCGGGCAGTTCCCCTCCGTCCGGCAGGCCGAGGCCGACGGCGACGACGCCGTCGGCCGCCGCGTGCACCTCGGTCACCCGCAGCGGGGTGGGCGTGGTCAGCGCGCGGATCGATCCTGCCGCCGCGGTCGCCCGGGGACCGGACGTGAAGACCGCCGGGATCGCGTCCCAGCCGGACTGGTTGCCGCGCGTCGGGTAGGGGACGAGCCCTTCCTCGATCACCCGGTAGTCGGGCAGCCGGGTCAGGACCTGCGTCATCATCGCGCGGAACATGGCTCGGGCGAGGTGTGCGCCGGCGCACCGGTGCGATCCGATCCCGAAGCTGAGGTGCCGGCTGGCGTCGCGGTCCAGTCGTACCTGCTCGGGGTCGGGGAACACGGCGGGGTCGTGGTTCGCGGCGACCCACGGGATCAGCACCCGGTCGCCCGCGTGCATCGGGCAGCCGCCGACCTCGACGTCCCGGGTGACCGTGCGCGCCATCGACTGCGACGGGGCGAACGCGCGGAGGAACTCCTCGGTCGCGGTGTCCAGCAGATCGGGGGAGTCGATCAGCTTCTGGCGCTGGTCGGGGTGGCGAGCGAGGTGAACGAGGGTCGATCCGGTCAGCGAGGTGGTGGTGTCGACGCCGCCGGCGATGAGCAGGCCGATCACCGACACCAGCTCGTCGTCGCCGAACTCGCTGCCGTCGGCTCGCCGGCCGGCCACCAGCGTGCTGACCCCGTCGGGCTGCGGCTCGGACCGGCGCTCGGCGATCAGCTCGCGGATGCGCCGGTCCATGTAGGCCAGTCCGGCGGCTCCGCGCACGGCGCGTTCGCTGCCTGCCGGTGCGGCGAAGATGTCGTGGATCGGCCCTGCCAGCTTCGCCCAGTCCTCCTCGGGGAAGCCGAGCCAGTCCAAGGTGACCGCAGCCGGCAGCGGGTTGGTGAGGTCGCGGACGAAGTCACAGGAGCCGAGCTCGATGAAGTCGTCCACGACGCGGGCGGCGTGGCGCTCGATCATGGGCACCAGGTGCTCGACCGCCTCCGGGGTCAGCAGCGGGTTGATCAGTTTCCGGTACTCGGTCGCACGCGGCGGGTCGAGCTCGATCGGATACTGCTCCAGCCCCGGTCCTTTGGGGATGACGATGCCGACCCCCTGGCCGCCGTGGTCGCTGCGGGCGGAGGAGAACGTCTCGTCGTCGCGGGCGATGCGGGCCACGTCGGCGTACCGCGTCGTGTACCGGAAGCCGCCATGGGCGGCGGAGCGGCCTACCGGACAGCTCTCGCGGAATCGCGCGTAGTAGGCGACCGGATCGGCGTTGGCCTCGTCGGAGTGGTGGTCGAAGTCGGTGTCACCGGGCATGAAGTCGATGTCGGCGGACATGGTGGGCACGCTCCACGTGCTCGAACCTTGTGCGCGGTGTTGTCCGGCCGCGCCACCGGATGTCTGCGTGCCTCATCGGCGTCGGCCCACCCTAAGGTGTCGCGCCGCGTGCGACAACGTCTCGCGGAAGACGCTCAGAAGGTCAGTACGGCCTTGCCGACCGCGCCGGACCGGACCGCCGCGACGGCCTCGTTGATCTGCTCGAACGGGAAGTAGGTGATCATCTTCTCGACCGGGAACCGGCCCTTGGCGTTGAGTTCGAGCAGTCGTGGCACGAACAGCTGCGGCAGGCTCGACCCGGCGATGATGCCCGTGACGGTGCGCCCGTTGAGGATGCTGCGCCACTCGAAGCTCATCGACTCGCTGGGGCCGATGCCGATGACACCCGCGTGACCGAGCGGTCCGAGCGCCTCCACCGCGGTGCGCAGGACGTCCTCGCGCCCGGTCGTGTCGATCACGAAGTCGAATCCCTCCGGGACCAGGGCGGCCAGCTGCTCGGCGGCCTCCCCGGCCGAGGAGTCGACGGTGTGCGTGGCTCCGTAGCCGCGGGCCGCCTGGAGTTTGGCCGGGTTCACGTCGACGGCGGCGACGACCTCGCAGCCGCTCAGGCCGGCGGCGATGACAGCGGCCACGCCGACAGCTCCCGCCCCGAAGACAGCGATGGACGAGCCGGGGCGCGGCTGAAGGACGTTGAGCACGCCGCCGGCTCCGGTCTGGAAGCCGCATCCGAAGGGGCCGGCCCGTAGCAGGTCCAGCGACGGGTCGATCTTCACGACCGCCCGCTCCGGTGCGACGACGTGGCTGGCGAACGACGACTGCCCGAGGAAGTGGGCGTTGACCTCCCGCCCCTCGTGGGTCACCGCGGTGGAGCCGTCAGGCCGGCGGCCGGAGAAGTTCATCGCGTCGAAGCCGCGGCAGTAGGCGGGCGAGCCGGTGCGGCACAGTGCGCACGTGCCGCAGGACGCGAAGGACATGGCGACGTGGTCGCCCGGGCGTACGGAGGTGACGTGGGCGCCGACCTTCTCGACGATGCCCGCCCCTTCGTGCCCGAGCAGCGCGGGCGTGGGGAAGAAGCCGGCGAACTCGAGATCGGTACCGCAGATACCGACGCCCGCGACGCGGACGAGGACCTCGTCCGGGCGGGGATCGTCCAGGTCCACCTCTGTCAGGACGAATGGCTGTCCGGCTTGCTCCAGCAGAGCGGCGGTGGCACGCACAGGGCCTCCTCATTGCCTCACATTGCGAGACCGCATATTGACATGCGCGACAAGGTCGGTCAAGGTTCGCCCTATGGCGGCTGTTGACTTTCCTTCTTCCCAGCACTTCATCGACGGCGAGTGGGTTGCGGCCCGCGACGGCGGCACGCTGGACGTCCTCGATCCGGCCACCCAGCAGGTGATCACCGAGGTGGCCCGGGCGGGAGGCGCCGATGTCGATGACGCGGTCGCCGCCGCGCGCCGCGCGTTCCCTGCCTGGGCGGCGACCAACCCGAGCGAACGCGGAGCACTGATCCGGCGCTGGGCCGACCTCGTCATCGCCGAGGTCGAGGCCCTCGCGGCGGTCGAGGCCCAGGACGTGGGCAAGCCCCTGTCGGGGGGCCGGACGAACATCTACATCGCGCACGGCATCATCGACTACTTCGCCGGCGCGGCCGACAAGCTCACCGGCGTCACGCTGCCCACCCGCAGCCCCGACTACCTGGGCTACACGGTGCACGAGCCGTACGGCGTGTGCGCCGTCGTCATCCCGTGGAACGTTCCCGCCGTGCTCACGGCCGCCAATGTCGCGCCGGCGCTCGCCGCGGGCAACACGGTCGTGCTCAAGCCGTCCGAGATCGCGCCGCTGGCACCGTTCGCCCTCGTCGAACTCGCCCGCCGCGCGGGCTTCCCGCCGGGGGTGGTCAACGTCGTCGCGGGCCTCGGCCCCGAGGCGGGCGTCGCACTCACCACACACCCGGGCGTCGACCACATCAGCTTCGTCGGCTCCACCGCCACGGGGCGGGCGATCATGGCGGCCGCCGCACAGAACCTCGTCCCGGTGAAGCTGGAACTCGGCGGCAAGTCGCCGAACGTACTCTTCGCCGACGCCGATCTCGACACGGCGATCCCGGCGATCGTCGCCTCGATCACCGAGAACGCGGGGCAGAACTGCTACGCCGGTTCGCGGCTGCTCGTGGAGGCTTCGGTGCACGACGAGGTCGTGGAGCGGGTCGCCGCCGGCATGGCCGACGTCAAGACCGGGCCCTGGGAAGCCGACCTGGACATGGGGCCGCTGGTCAGTGCCGCGCAGTTCGCCCGCGTCAGCGGCTTCCTCGAGGAGGCGCCTCGCGAGGGGGCGCGGCTGGTCACGGGTGGCGGGCCCACCGGCGAGGGGTGGTTCGTCCGGCCGACCGTGTACGACCGTGTGGACGCGGGCATGCGCGTCGCCCGGGAGGAGGTGTTCGGCCCGGTGCTCGCCGTGCAGTCGTTCCGCGACACCGCCGAGGCGACCGAGCTGATGAACGCGACGGACTTCGGCCTGCTGGCCTGCATCTGGACCGACGACATCTCCCGGGCGCTCCGGCTGGCGAAGGACGTCCGCTCCGGGCAGGTGGCGGTCAACCAGTTCCACGACGCCGGAGTGATCGGCTTCCCGTTCAACATGCAGAAGGACAGCGGCTTCAGCCGGGGCGGCGGATACGCGGCGCTGCGCGAGTACACCCAGGAGAAGGGCGTGGCCATCCGGCTGCTGGCCCGCTGAGAGCGACACCATGGGAACCATTGCCGGGGCACGGTCGGAACCGGCCCGGGAAGGACCGGGGCCGGAGGTCTCGACAGCTGCCCTGCTGGAGCGGGAACTGACCGAGGCGGTGCTCGCCGGCGCCGCGCGCTCGGACATACTCCACGCGCTTCGCCGGGCGACCGGTCGGCACGTGCGCCTGCTGTCCGCCGAGGGCGCGCCACTGGCCGCCACCGACGGCGGCGCGGGAGTGCCGCCGGCGGTGGCGGACGGCGTGCTCGCCGAAGCGACCGGACCGGTGGTCCACACGCTGGACGGGCTGCGGGCCACGGCCCTGCCCGTGCGTGCGGGGACGACAGTGGCCGGTGTGCTGCTGACCGTCGGCCCCGGTGATCCGCGCGTGCGGGCGCTGGCCGGTGCCGCCGTCACCGCGCTGCTCATCGACGCCGTACGCGCCGGGGACGGCTCTGCCGAGGTCTCGCAGCACACGCCGGCCGACGTCATCGCCGCGCTGCGGTCAGGGACGGTGAGTCCCTCGGTGTGTACGGCGGCCGCGGGACTGGGCATCGATCTGCGGCGGCCGCCGGCCGGGGCCGTACTGCACTACGGCGGCTCCCGCCTGCGTGCCTGGTCCACCGCCCTCACCTGGCTGGAGCACCCGGTGCGGCAGGAGGGTCGCACCGCGTGGACGGTGGTGCCCGACGAGGCCGTGCTCGACCGCCTGCGGAACCGGCTGCGTCTCATGACCGACGACGACTCCGCCGACCACGTCATGGCAGCGAGCGGTTCCCGTCCCGACTCGCCGACAGGCCTGGCCCGGTCCTTCACCGAGGCCGAGAGGCTGCTCGGACTGGCCCGGATCCGGATGGTCCCGCTGCTCACGTTCGACGGCTGCGGGGTCGTCCAGGTACTCCTGCCCCTTCCGCGCCCGCAACTCGAGGCCTACGCCGAGGCGCATCTCGGGCCGATCCGGCAGCGTCCGGAGCTGATGGCGACTCTGCGTGCCTGGCTGGCCGAGAGAGGCAGCCGGCAGAGCGTCTCCGCGCAACTGCATCTGCACCGCAACTCGGTGGGCTACCGGGTGCGCCAGATCAAGAGCCTCCTGGGCACCGACCCCCTGCTTCCCGCCGCCTCGGCGCAGCTGCACCTGGCGCTCGCGGCCCTGGACCTGCTCGGCGCTGACGACCAGCGGCTGCACGGCGACGATGAGCCGGTGGCGACCGGGCGCTGAGCCGCCGCATGCCGCGCCGTCGCGCGGCGCGCGGTGACGCCTGCCGGTGCGGTCGCCCTCACCTGCCTCCGTACCCTCACCCACCTGCCGCGGCCTGGGCTGTCAGCCCTCTGAATGGGCGATACACCGATGAAACCAAGATGTTCCCAAGGAGCGTTGACAGCACCGGCCGACGGGGGCAGAGTACCTCGCATTACGTTCCACCGCCTCGCAATGCGAGACGGCCCAGGGTGAGGAGGCAGTGCGGTGCGAGCCATGGTTCAGACGGATTTCGGCGGACCCGAGGCCGTGTCCCTACGGGATGTCCCCGAGCCGGTCTGCGGACCGCGCGACGTTCTCGTCAAGGTCGTGTACTGCGGGCTGAACCGCCTGGACCTGCTGCAGCGCAAGGGGCCGGCCCTGGTCCCCGGCTTCCGGCTTCCGCACGTGCCGGGCATGGACTTCGCCGGGACGGTGGTGGCGACCGGATCCGCGGTCAGCTCGGTCGTCCCCGGTGACCGGGTCGTCGCGGATCCCACCCAGGGGTGCGGCAGTTGCTCCCGGTGCGCGGTGGGCGATCGTGCGTACTGCTCGAGTCCTCGGATCCTCGGCGGCAACGTCCCCGGCGCCCTGGCCGAGTACGTACTGGCCTCTGCAGAATCGATTGTTCAGGTCCCCGAGTCCTTGCCGCTCGCGGCTGCCGTCACCCTGCCGACCGCCGCGGCGACGGCGTGGCACGCGGTGCACTCGGTCGGGTCACTCGCCGCGGGTGAGACCCTCGTCGTGCACGCCGGCGCCAGCGCCGTGAGCCTGGCGGCCATCGCGCTGGCCAAGCGGGCCGGTGCCTCGGTCGTAGCGTTCGCCGGCAGCGAGGCGAAGCGGGACGCGGCCCGCGCCGCCGGTGCCGACCTGGTACTGCCCAACGGGGACCCCGACGCGGCGAAAACGGTGTCGGCCTTCACCGGCGGCGCCGGAGCGGACCTGGTCCTGGACCACGTCGGCACCCACACCTGGCGCACCTCACTGGACTGCCTGGGCATCCGCGGGCGTCTGCTCCTGATGGGCAACACCAGTGGCGACCAGGTCTCGTTCTCGCTCCAGGAGGTCTTCCACCGCGGCCTGAAACTGCTGGGCACCGGCGGCTACACCTCGGCCGACTTCGTAGCGGCCACCTCAGCCTGCTTCGCCGAGGGCCTGCACCTGCCCACCGCCGCGCGGCTCCCGCTCGAGGACCTGGCCGACGCCTGGGACGTGCTCGCCGCCCGCGAGACGATCGGCAAGGTCGTGATCGAGCCATGACCGACCTTCTGATCGTGGGTGGCGACGTCGTCACGATGGACCCCGCCCGCCGCGTCCTCACCGGTGCGACGGTCGCCGTGTCCGGGGACAGCATCGCCGCACTCGGCACGGCTGAGGAACTGCGCGCCCTCTTCCCGGGCGCGCGGGAGATCGACGCGTCGGGCTGTGTCGTGATCCCGGGCCTCGTCAACGCCCACCAGCACACCACGGTCGACCCCCTCGTGCGCAGCACGATCCCGGACCACATCGGCTCGCAGGAGTCGATATTCGACTGGATCGTCCCGCTGCACGCGCACGCCGACGGTGACGACGACGAACTGGCCGCGACCATCACCGCGATCGACTGCCTGTCCCGGGGCGTCACCACGGTGCTGGAACCGGGCACGGTGGCCTTCCCGGAACGAGTCGCCGCCGGGCTCGGCACCGCGGGTGTCCGCGCCCGGGTCGGCGGCTGGGGCTGGGACGCCAAGGACGTGCCGTTCGGCGCGCCCGCCGGCGAGGTGCTCGCCCGGCAGGAGGACATCGTCCGGTCCCTGCCGACCACCGGGCCCGTCACCGGGTGGGTGACGCTCGTGGGCCACGACCTCGCGAGCGACCAGCTCTTCACCGGAGCGGTGAGCCTGGCCGAGCGGCTCGATGTCGGACTGACCTGGCATATCTCCCCGGGACCCGCCGACATCGAGGCATACGCCCTGCGCTGCGGGCGCCGGCCGGTGATCCACTTCCGCGAGCTGGGGGTACTCGGCCCACGCCTGCTGCTGGGGCACGCCGTGTGGCTCGACGACGCCGAGGTCGACGCCATCGTCGAGACCGGAACCGCGGTCGCCGCTTGCCCGGGGGCCTACCTTCGTCTTGCCCAGGGGTACACACGCGCCTCCCGCCACGCCGAACTGGTGCGGCGGGGCGGCCGGGTCGCCCTGGGCTGCGACGCGCACAACGCCGGAGACGGTCCGGACGTCCTCCTTGCCGCCTATCTGTTCGCCGCTCTCGAACGCGACCGTGATCTGCCCGACCCGGTCCGCGCCGAGCAGGCGTTCGCCCTCGCGACGATCGACGGCGCCCGGGCGATCGGTCTGGGCGAACGGATCGGTTCCCTCGAAGTGGGCAAGGCGGCCGACATCGTCGTGCTCGACGCCCGCGACCCCGCCTGGGTGCCCCGGGGCGACCTCGCCCGCCAGCTCGTATGGGGCCATGTGTCGCGCACCGTCCGAGACGTGCTGGTCGACGGCCGCGTGGTCGTCCGCGACCGGCGACCGACCGGCGTCGACCTCGCGGCCGTGGCCGCGGCCGCCGCCGAACGATCCGCCGCCCTCCTCAGGCGCGCCGGCATCACGCCCCGCCCCACCTGGCCCACGGAGCGGGCTGCCGACCGGTAAGGAGACCCGCCGTTGAACGTCATCGACAAGTCCGGCTGCCGCCGGCGAG
>KE354242.1 GCA_000415505.1 Streptomyces afghaniensis 772 | reverse complement strand
CGCTTCCGCCACCGCTCTGCCACTGGCCCCGGGGAACTGGGCCCTGGACCCGTTCCACTCCTCCGTCGGCTTCACCGTCCGTCACCTGGGCATCGCCAAGGTGAGGGGGCGCTTCGAGCGGCTGGAGGCCGAACTGTTCGTCGGGGAGCGCGTCGAGGACGTGCGGGTCTCCGCGACCGTCGACCTGGCCTCGATCGACACCGGCAACGCCGACCGGGACGCGCATGTCCGCGCCTCCGACCTGCTCGACGTCGAGAAGCGCCCGACGATGACGTACCGCTCGACGCGTGTGTCGGGTGCGGGTGAGGACTGGACGATGGAGGGCGAGCTGACGATCGGCGAGGTGACCCGCCCGGTGACGCTCGCCGTGGAGTTCGGCGGGCTGGTCGACGTGCCCATGGACGGCAGCCGGCATGCCGGGTTCGAGGCGACGGGTGAGATCCGGCGCAGCGAGTTCGGGCTCGACTTCGCTCCCGGTCTGCTCGGGGAAGTGGTGAAGATCCAGCTCGACATGCAGTTCGTGGAGCCGAAGAGCGCCTGACCGCACAACGACGCGCCGTGCCCCACAGGGAGTTCCTGTGGGGCACGGCGCGTCGGCGGGAGCCTTCAGCCCTTGGCCGGTCAGCCCTTGGTCGTCCGCGTCGTCTTCTTCGCGGCGGCCTTCGTGGACTTTGCGGCTGTCTTCTTCGCTGCGGTGCTGTTGACCGTCCTGGTCGCCCTGGTCTGTGCCGGGACCGTCTTCTTCGCCGCCGTCTTGCGCGGGGCCTTCACCGAGGACGCGTCGGTGATCCGGTCGGCGCCGAGGACCTCGCGCAGGAACTTGCCGGTGTGGCTGGCCGGGACCGCGGCGACCTCCTCGGGCGTGCCCTCGGCGACGACCAGGCCGCCGCCGGCGCCGCCTTCGGGGCCCATGTCGACGATCCAGTCGGCGGTCTTGATCACGTCGAGGTTGTGCTCGATGACGATGACCGTGTTGCCCTTGTCGACCAGTCCGGACAGCACCGTCAGCAGCTTGCTGATGTCCTCGAAGTGCAGACCGGTGGTCGGCTCGTCCAGGACGTAGACCGTGCGGCCGGTGGAGCGGCGCTGGAGCTCGCTGGCGAGCTTGACGCGCTGGGCCTCACCGCCGGACAGGGTGGTCGCGGACTGGCCGAGCCGGACGTAGCCGAGGCCGACGTCCTTGAGGGTCTTCATGTGACGGGAGATCGCGGGGACCGCCTCGAAGAACTCCGTGGCCTCCTCGATCGGCATGTTCAGGACGTCGGCGATGGACTTGCCCTTGTAGTGGACCTCCAGGGTCTCCCGGTTGTACCGGGCACCGTGGCAGACCTCGCACGGGACGTAGACGTCCGGGAGGAAGTTCATCTCGATCTTGATCGTGCCGTCGCCCGCGCAGTTCTCGCAGCGGCCGCCCTTGACGTTGAAGGAGAAGCGGCCGGGCATGTAGCCGCGGACCTTCGCCTCGGTGGTCTCGGCGAACAGCTTGCGGATGTGGTCGAAGACGCCGGTGTAGGTGGCCGGGTTGGAGCGCGGGGTGCGGCCGATGGGCGACTGGTCGACGTGTACGACCTTGTCGACGAGGTCGTCGCCGTCCACGCGCGTGTGCCGCCCGGGTACGTTCCTCGCGCCGTTCAGCTCGCGGGCCAGGTGCGTGTACAGGATGTCGTTGACCAGGGTCGACTTGCCGGAGCCGGACACGCCGGTGACGGCGGTGAACACGCCCAGCGGGAACGAGACGTCGATGTCCTGGAGGTTGTTCTCCCGGGCGCCGTGCACCGTGAGCTGCCGGGACGGGTCCAGCGGGCGCCGGATCTCGGGCAGCGGGATGGCCTTCTTTCCGGACAGGTACTGACCGGTCTGCGACTCCTCGTTGGCGAGGAGCTCCTTCAGGGAGCCGCTGTGCACGACCTTGCCGCCGTGCTCACCGGCGCCGGGGCCGATGTCGACGACCCAGTCGGCGGTCTTGATGGTGTCCTCGTCGTGCTCGACGACGATGAGCGTGTTGCCCATGTCGCGCAGCCGGACCAGGGTCTCGATCAGCCGGTGGTTGTCGCGCTGGTGCAGGCCGATGGACGGCTCGTCGAGGACGTACAGCACGCCGACGAGGCCGGAGCCGATCTGGGTGGCCAGGCGGATGCGCTGGGCCTCGCCGCCGGACAGCGTGCCGGCCGCGCGGTTCAGGGAGAGGTAGTCGAGGCCGACGTCCACGAGGAACCGCAGCCGCTCGTTGACCTCCTTCAGGACGCGCTCGGCGATCTTCTTGTCGCGGGCGCTGAGCTTCAGCTCCCTCAGGAAGTCCGCGCAGTCGCTGATCGACATCGCGGAGACCTCCGCGATGGACTTGTCCATGATCGTGACCGCGAGGACGATCGGCTTCAGGCGCGTGCCATCACAGGTCGGGCAGGGCACCTCGCGCATGTAGCCCTCGAAGCGCTCGCGGCTGGCGTCGCTCTCGGCTTCGCTGTGCCGGCGCTTGACGAACGGGACGGCGCCCTCGAAGGCCGTGGTGTACCGGCGCTCGCGCCCGTAGCGGTTGCGGTAGCGGACCTCGACCTGGGTCTTGTGGCCGTGGAGCAGGGCCTTCTTGGCACGCTGCGGCAGGCCCGCGAAGGGGATGTCCGTCCTAAAGCCCAGGGCGTCGGCGAGTGCGCCGATCAGGCGGCCGAAGTAGTCCTTGGTGTGGCCGTGCGACCAGGGGTGGATGGCGCCCTCGTCGAGGCTCTTGTCCGGGTCCGGGACGATCAGCTCCGCGTCGACCTCCATGCGCGTGCCGATGCCGGAGCAGTCCGGGCAGGCGCCGAAGGGCGAGTTGAACGAGAAGGAGCGCGGCTCCAGCTCTTCGAAGGACAGGTCGTCGTACGCGCAGTACAGGTGCTCCGAGTACATCCGCTCGCGCTCGGGGTCGTCCTCGGGGAGGTCGACGAAGTCGAGCACGACCATGCCGCCGGACAGGCCGAGGGCGGTCTCGACGGAGTCGGTGAGACGGCGCTTGGCGCTGTCCTTCACCGTGAGGCGGTCGACGACCACCTCGATGGTGTGCTTCTCCTGCTTCTTCAGCGTGGGCGGGTTCGACAGCTGGATGGTCTCGCCGTCCACCCGCGCGCGGGAGTAGCCCTTGGTCTGGAGGTCGGCGAAGAGGTCGACGAACTCGCCCTTGCGCTCGCGCACCAGCGGCGACAGCACCTGGAAGCGGCTGCCCTCCGGCAGCTCCAGGACCTTGTCGACGATGGCCTGCGGCGACTGGCGCGTGATCGGGCGGCCGCACTCGGGACAGTGCGGCTTGCCGATGCGCGCGAAGAGCAGACGCAGGTAGTCGTAGACCTCGGTGATGGTGCCGACCGTGGAGCGCGGGTTGCGCGAGGTCGACTTCTGGTCGATGGAGACGGCCGGGGAGAGGCCCTCGATGAAGTCGACGTCCGGCTTGTCCATCTGGCCGAGGAACTGCCGGGCGTACGAGGACAGCGACTCCACGTAGCGCCGCTGTCCCTCCGCGAAGATGGTGTCGAAGGCCAGCGAGGACTTGCCCGACCCCGACAGGCCCGTGAAGACGATGAGCGAGTCGCGCGGGAGGTCGAGCGAGACGTTCTTGAGATTGTGCTCGCGCGCTCCACGAACGATGAGACGGTCGGCCACGCCGGTCCGCACCTTTCTTGAGAGAAGTGACAGGGGCGGGGCCCCCGTGCTTTCTCAGACTAGGGGGAGCCACTGACAACGCCGGTCGGATTCACGGGTTGCCAACAAACCCCGGCTTTCCAGCATGCCCGACGTCACGTCCGACCATATAGCACGTGCATTCGATTACCGGCACTGCTTCACCACCTTCACCCGAAGGTGTGGCGGAGCTAGGGTCAGCACCATGATTGATCACGGTCATGACCTGGCGTCTGTACAAGCCGCTACGGAACGGCTGCTCATCGCAGTCGGCAAACTGGACAACGCCTCTGTGACGCAGCCGTCACGGCTTCCCGGCTGGACCCGGGGCCATGTGCTGGCCCACCTCGCCCGCAACGCGGACGCTCTCGTGAACGTCCTCGAGGGCCGTCCCATGTACGTCTCCGGCGAGGCCCGGGACGCCGACATCGAGCGGGACGCCCCGCGCCCGCTCGACGTCCACCTCACCGACCTGCGCGAGAGCGCGGCCCGCTTCCAGGAGGCCGGAGCCGCTCCGGCGGACTGGTCGCGCACGGTGGAGCTGCGGAACGGGGTCACGGACTCGGCGTCCCGGGTGCCGTTCCGGCGGTGGGTGGAGGTGGAGCTGCATCACGTGGACCTTGGGATCGGGTACGAGCTGGAGCACCTGCCGGCGGAGTTCACGGAGCGGGAGATCGCCTTCCTCTCCGACCGGTTCGCCGGGCATCGCGACGTACCGCCCACGCGCCTCACGGACGGCACGCGCGCGTGGAGCACGGGACGGGAGGCCGACGACGGGCCCGAGGTGACCGTCACCGGCTCCCCGGCGGACCTGCTGGGCTGGCTCGCCGGCCGCCGTTCGGGAGCCGCGCTGACGGTGGACGGCGGAGCCCTTCCGGCACTGCCCCCGCTGTAGGCCCCGGGCCGCTCCCCCGCTATAGGCTGGCGCACATGACGTACAGCGGACAGGTGACGGTCGGCGGACCTGCCGACGTGCACGAGCTCAAGGACCTGATGATCACCAAGATCGCGGTCGGTCCGATGAACAACAACGCCTATCTGCTGCGCTGCCGGGCCACGGACGAGCAGCTGCTGATCGACGCCGCGAACGAGGCGGAGACGCTGCTCGGCATGATCGGTGACGACGGCATCGCGTCCGTCGTCACCACCCACCGGCACGGCGACCACTGGCAGGCGCTCGCCGAGGTCGTCGCGGCCACCGGAGCCCGCACCTACGCGGGCCGGGACGACGCCGAGGGCATCCCGGTGCGGACCGACGTGCTGGTCGACGACGGTGACACCATCCGGGTGGGGCGCGTGGAGCTCACCGCGCGCCACCTGGTCGGGCACACGCCCGGTTCGATCGCCCTCGTCTACGACGACCCTCACGGGCATCCCCATGTGTTCACCGGGGACTGCCTCTTCCCCGGCGGTGTGGGGAACACCCACAAGGACCCCAAGGCGTTCGCCAGCCTCATCCACGATGTGGAGACCAAGATCTTCGACGTCCTTCCGGACGAGACGTGGGTCTACCCGGGGCACGGCAACGACACCTCGCTGGGCGCGGAACGTCCGCAGTTGCCGGAGTGGCACGCGCGCGGGTGGTGAGTGCTGCGCGCCGGCGGTGAGAGCTGCGCGCCGGCGGTGACTGCTGCGCGCGGGTGGTGAGGGACCTCGCGAAGCGCACGCGTGTGGAGCAGTGGGCCGCGCACGCGCCCCGTGTGAATCATTCGCACACGCCGGTGTCGTACGTACGCTCCCCCTGTACGTAGTTGCGCAGTCAACTGGTAGCAGCCCCGCGCAGGATGACGGCTCCTGGGCGGATGGGCCGCCGGTCTGTCGATCCCCGCCCTCGACCGGCGGCCCCGGCGACCGCCGAACTCGGCGCGCGCCACGGAGAGTTCACGAGAACGCAACACCCGCTCCCACGATGCGAGCAGATGCCGTCGTGACCTCGACAAACGGGACCGGCGGCTGCCAATCTCGCGCCATGCATCCTGCCTCGCGTGCCCTGCGCCGCGCTGCCGCCGCCGTCACCGTCGCCCTGCTCGCCACCGCCGTCGGCTGTGCACCGCAGCCGGAGGAGCCCGCATCCGGCACGCCCTCGGCCGGAAACACCTGCGAGAAGGGCAAGCTGGACACCCGGGCCTCCGGCAAGCTGACGATCGCCACCGACGAACCCGCCTACGAGCCGTGGTTCGAGGACGACGACCCCGCGAGCGGCAAGGGCTTCGAGTCGGCGGTCGCGTACGCCGTCGCCCGGCAGCTCGGCTACGGCAAGGACAAGGTGGTCTGGCAGACCGTCCCGTTCAACAAGGCCTTCGCGCCCGGTGAGAAGACGTTCGACTTCGACATCAACCAGGTGTCCATCAGCGACGAGCGCAAGAAGGCCGTGGACTTCTCGTCCGGCTACTACGACGTGCGCCAGGCCGTCGTCGCCCTGAAGGGCTCCAGGGCGGCGAAGGCGAAGAGCGTCGCGGACCTGAAGGACGCGAAGCTGGGCGCACAGGTCGGCACGACCAGCCTCGACTACATCGACGACGTGGTGCGGCCCACCCGGGCGGCCGCCGTGTTCGGCAAGAACGACCAGGCCAAGTCCGCACTGAAGAACGGCCAGGTCGACGCCATCGTCGTGGATCTGCCGACCGCCTTCTACATCACCGGGGCCGAGGTCACGGACGCAACGATCGTCGGCCAGTTCGAGAACCAGGGCGGTACGCCGGAGCAGTTCGGACTCGTGCTCGACAAGGGCAGCGCACTCACCTCCTGCGTCTCGCGGGCCGTCGACGCGCTGCGCGAGGACGGCACGCTGGCGAGGATCGAGCAGCAGTGGCTGTCGGACGCCGTCGACGCTCCGGTGCTCAAGTGACGGTGAACAAGGACGAGCCGGCGGTCGGCTCCGGCGCACACGACGCGCGGGACGGCTACGTGCCGTCGCAGCGTCGCCTGGACCGTGAGCGCTACAAGCGTGCCCGCGCCCGGCGCGCCACCGCGATCGGCGCGCTCTCGACCCTCGCCACCGGAGCCGTCCTCTACCTGGTCGTCGTCAACGCCCCCGGCTGGCCGCGCACCAAGGAGACCTTCTTCGACTGGGGGTACGCGCGCGAGGCGTTCCCGAAGGTCCTCGAAGGGCTGTGGCTGAACGTCCGGCTGCTGCTGGTCTGCGGGGCCGCGGTGCTCGTCCTCGGCATGCTGATCGCCGTCGCCCGTACGCTCCGCGGCCCGGTGTTCTTCCCGCTGCGCGTCCTGGCCGCCGCGTACACGGACTTCTTCCGGGGACTGCCGCTGATCATCAACCTGATGATCGTGGTCCTCGGCGTCCCGGCACTGAGGCTCCAGGGCGTGACCGTCGACCCGGTGCTCCTCGGCGGCACCGCGCTCACCCTGACGTACTCGGCGTACGTCGCCGAGGTGTTCCGGGCCGGCATCGAGTCCGTGCACCCCTCGCAGCGCGCCGCGGCCCGCTCCCTCGGGCTCAGCAACCGGCAGGCGCTGCGGTACGTGGTGCTGCCCCAGGCGGTGCGCCGTCAGGTGCCGCCGCTGCTGAACGACCTGGTGTCGCTCCAGAAGGACACCGGGCTGGTCTCGATCGGCGGTGCGGTGGACGCCGTACGGGCCGCCGACATCATCGTGGGCCGCAGCCTCAACTACACGCCGTACATCGTCGCGGGTCTGGTCTTCGTCGCGCTGACCATCCCCATGACCCGCTTCACGGACTGGGTGACGGCGCGGATGGACCGCCGACGGGCCCAGGGAGGAATCACATGAGCGACGCGCCCGACGCGCCCGTGCTGCGCATGGAGGCCGTCCGCAAGTCCTTCGGCGGCTCGGTCGTCCTGCGGGACGTCGACCTGGAGGTCGCCCCGCACACGGTCACCGCGCTGATCGGCGCCTCCGGCTCCGGCAAGTCCACGCTGCTGCGGTGCGCGAACCTGCTGGAGGAGATCGACGACGGGGCGATCTGGCTGGACGGCGAGGAGATCACCGACCCGCGCGCCGACCAGGACGCCGTGCGCCGCCGGATCGGCGTGGTCTTCCAGGCGTACAACCTCTTCCCGCACCTGACGGTGCTGGAGAACATCACACTCGCGCCGCGCCGGGTGCACGGCGTGCCCCGCGCCGAGGCCGAGGCACGCGCGCGTGAGCTGCTGGAACGGCTCGGGCTCGGCGGGAAGGCGGGCGAGTACCCGGACCGGCTGAGCGGCGGACAGCAACAGCGGGTGGCGATCGTGCGCGCCCTGGCCGTGCGCCCCCGGCTGTTGCTGCTCGACGAGATCACCGCCGCCCTCGACCCCGAGCTGGTGGGCGAGGTCCTCACCGTCGTGCGCGGCCTGAAGGACGAGGGCATGACCATGGTGCTGGCCACGCACGAGATGGCCTTCGCACGGGAGGTCGCCGACCAGGTGTGCTTCCTGGAGGGCGGCGTGGTGCTGGAACGCGGCACCGCCGAGCAGGTCTTCGGGGAACCGCGACAGGAGCGAACGCAGCGCTTTCTGCGGCGGATCGTGGAGGCGGGGCGGTTGTGATCCGCGGCGGTGTGATCCGGCGGCGGGACGGTCGCGGAAGACCTCAGGTGTCGGCGCGCCCCGCCCGGCCAGCGCCGCGACCCGCTCCACGCCGAAGACGTACCCCTGCACCCCGCACCCCGCGATGACCCCGTCGGCGCGCAGCGAGACATAGGAGTGGTGCCGGAACGACTCACGCTTGTGGATGTTGGAGATGTGGACCTCCAGCACCGGCATGCCGTCACAGGTGTTGAGGGCGTCCAGGATGGCGACGGAGGTGTGCGAGTAGGCGCCCGGATTGATCACGATGCCGCAGTGGTTGAGCCGCGCCTCGTGGATCCAGTCCACCAGCTCGCCCTCGTGGTTGGACTGGCGGAAGTCGACCGTGCCGCCGTGCGCGGCCGCCGCCTTGGCGCACAGGGCCTCGACGTCGGCGAGGGTGTCGGAGCCGTAGATCTCGGGCTGACGCTGGCCGAGGAGGTTCAGGTTGGGGCCGTTGAGGATCATGATCGGGGCGTTGGCCAGGGTGCGGGGCACGGTTCCTCCGGTCCGTTCGAGGTCGGGCGGCCCGTGGCGGACCGCTGCTCGGACCCGGTTTATCACGGTGCGTCGGCAGCCCGCCGGGCCGTAGCCTCCCGGCATGACAAGACGCTCCTACCCTCCCAAGCCGTCCCCCGGTGACCGTATCGCCGTGCTCTCGCCCTCCTCCGGCCTGCCCGGGCTCTTACCGCTCCCCTACGAGCTGGGCCTGGAGCGGCTGCGGAAGGAGTACGGACTGGAACCGGTCGAGTATCCGGCGACCCGCAAGATGGGTTCGTCGGCCCAGGAACGCGCCGACGACATCCACGCGGCCTTCGCCGACCCGGACATCAAGGCGGTCATCGCGTCGATCGGCGGGGACGACCAGATCACCGTGCTGCCGCTGCTGGACCGGGAGTTGATCCGGGCCAACCCGAAGCCGTTCTTCGGGATGAGCGACAACACGAACCTGCTCGCCTACCTCCACAACAGCGGCATCGTCGCCTTTCACGGGGCGACTGTGATGTGCGAGCTGGGCCGCCCGGTGGCCATGCATCCGCAGACCGCCGAGTCCCTGCGCGCCGCCCTGTTCACCTCCGGGCCCTACGAGCTGCGGCCGGCCGAGCGGTGGCGTGACATCGACCGGGACTGGGCGGATCCGGCGACCTTCGACGCGGAGCCGGAGACCCGGCCCGGGACCGGCTGGACCTGGGTCAACGCCGACCGGGTGGTCGAGGGCCGCAGTTGGGGCGGCTGCCTGGAGATCCTCGGCTGGCTGCTGATGGCCGACCTGGAGATCGCGCACGACCTGTCCGAGTACGACGGCGGCGTGCTGCTCCTGGAGACCTCGGAGGACATGCCGAGCGCCACGGAGGTCTTCCGCACCCTGCGCAACATGGGCGAACGCGGGCTGCTCCAGCGCTTCTCGGCCCTCCTCATGGGCCGCCCGAAGACCTGGTCCTTCGAGCGCCCCAACAGCCCCGAGGAGGCCGCTCGTCACGCGTCCGACCAGCGGGAGGCCGTGCTGCGAGCCATGCGTACCTACGCACCCGACACCACGATCGTCTTCGACGTGGACTTCGGGCACACCGATCCGCAGCTGGTGATCCCGTACGGCGGCACCGTGCGCGTGGACGGACCGGCCCGGCGCATCACGGTCACGTACTGAGGGCCCCCGGGGCCTCCGCGCGCCCCCGTAACCCGCCGTCACGGTGGGTAGTTGACGCGGCATGCACGACGTACGCACCGTAAGGGCACCTTCCATGCCGCGTCTCGCGGCCGCCTCGCTCGCCGGCACGGCCATCGAGTTCTACGACTTCTTCGTCTACGGCACCGCGGCGGCCCTGATCCTGGGGCCGCTGTTCTTCCCGACCTTCTCGCCGGTGGCCGGGACGCTGGCCGCCTTCGCCACCTTCGGCGTGGGCTTCATCGCGCGGCCGCTGGGGTCGGTGCTGTTCGGGCACATCGGGGACCGGCACGGGCGGCGGCCGGTCCTCGTCGCCTCCCTGCTGCTGACCGGCGCCTCCACGGTCGCGGTCGGCTGCGTGCCGACGTACGAGGCGATCGGCGTGGTCGCTCCGCTGCTGCTCCTGGTGCTGCGTTTCCTGCAGGGGCTGGGGCTCGGCGGGGAGTGGGGCGGGGCGGTGCTGCTGACGGTGGAGCACGCGCCGGCCGGGCGGCGCGGGCTGTGGTCGAGCTTCCCGCAGGTCGGGCCCGCGCTGGGGTTCCTGCTCGCCAACGGTGTGGTGCTGGGGCTCTCGGCGACGCTGTCCGAGGCGCAGTTCGCCTCATGGGGGTGGCGGGTGCCGTTCTGGGCGGCGGGGGTGCTGGCCGTCGTGGGGCTGTGGCTGCGCTCCTCGCTCGCCGAGAGCCCCAGCTTCCTCGAGATCGACGACCACGCGCGCGTGCCGCTCGTCGAGGTCCTGCGCGACCACTGGCGGCTCCTGCTGCTGACCGGCGGGGCGCTCGCGATCGGCTACGCGATCTTCTACGCCGTGACGACCTGGTCGCTCGCCTACGGGACGGAACGGCTCGGGGTGAGCCGCAGCGTCATGCTGACCTGCATCATGGGCGCGGTGGTCGTGAAGGGCGCGCTCACGCCGCTGGTGGCGCTGCTCGGGGACCGGTACGGCCGGCGGCCCCTGTGCCTGGCCGGATGCGCGGCCGCCGCCCTGTGGATGTTCCCGATGGTCGCGCTCCTCGCCACCGGCGCGCCGCTGCCGATGTTCCTCGGCTTCCTCGGGGCGATGCTCTCGTTCATCACGATGTTCGCCGTGATCGCCGCCTATCTGCCGGAGCTGTACGAGCCGCGGGTGCGCTGCACGGGCGCCGCGGTCGGCTACAACCTCGGCGGGGTTGTCGGGGGCGCGCTCACGCCGATCGTGGCGACGGCACTGGCCGAGCAGGGCGGGCGGGTGCCCTGGGGCGTGGCCGCGTATCTGACGGCGATCGCGCTGTTCAGCCTGGGGTGCTTCGCGCTGTTGCCGGAGACGCGTCCGGTGCCGGTGGGGGCGGCTGCGGAGCCGGCTTCGGGGTGACCTTGGCGGTGAGGCGCGTAAACGCTTGCGTGAGCGTTTACGCGTTTACGCGTTCATATGCGCGTCCCCGGCGAGCGTCTACGGGTTGATCGCCAGCTCCAGATACGCCGCGAACAGCACCAGATGGACCCCGCCCTGGAGCGGTGTGGCCCGGCCCGGTACCACGGTCAGCGAGGCCACCACCACGGTCAGGGCGAGCAGCACCATGTGCGTGGCGCCGAGGCCGAGCACCAGCGGGCCGGACAGCCAGACGGAGGCGAGCGCGACCGCCGGGATGGTCAGGCCGATGCTGGCCATGGCCGACCCGAGGGCGAGGTTCAGGCTGGTCTGCACCCGGTCACGACGCGCGGAGCGCAGCGCGGCGATGGTCTCCGGCAGCAGCACCAGCAGCGCGATGATCACACCGACGACGGCGTGGTGCAGCCCGGCGGCCTCCACCCCTGACTCGATCGTGGGCGACACCCCTTTGGCCAGGCCGACCACGCCGACCAGTGCGAGGCCGAGCAGCCCCAGGCTGATCATGGCGGTACGGGCGGTCGGCGCCGCCGCGTGCTCCTCCGCGGTGATCACCTCGCCCTGCCGGGTGATCGGCAGGAAGTAGTCCCGGTGCCGCACGGTCTGCGTGGCGACGAACAGTCCGTACAGGACCAGTGAGGAGAGCGCGGCGAAGGTCAGCTGGACGGTGGAGAATTCCGGGCCCGGCTTGCTCGTGGTGAACGTCGGCAGGACCAGGCTGAGCGTGGCCAGGGTGGCGACGGTCGCGAGTGCGGCGCCGGTGCCCTCGGGGTTGAAGACGGCCGTTCCGTGCCGCAGGGAGGCGACCAGGAGGCAGAGGCCGACGATGCCGTTGCAGGTGATCATCACGGCTGCGAAGACCGTGTCGCGGGCCAGTGTCGAGCTCTTGTCCCCGCCGTCGGCCATCAGGGTGACGATGAGGGCGACCTCGATGATCGTGACGGCCACGGCGAGGACGAGCGAGCCGAACGGTTCGCCGACCCGGTGGGCCACCACCTCGGCGTGGTGCACGGCGGCCAGGACGGCTCCCGCGAGGACCAGGGTCACCAGCGCGACGACCACGGCCGGCAGATCGCGCCCCCAGGTGAAGATCAGCAGCACGGCCGCGAGCAAGGGCACCAGGGTCGTCCACCGTGCCGTGAGCGGCCTGCGCCGAGCGATCATGCAGTGATCGTCGCAGACGTGAAGAGGCCCCGCACTCCGGTCGCGCGGAGCTCCTCCACGGGTCCCGCGGGACTATGCGAGTTCCCGCTCGTCCAGGAGGTCGCAGTTGGTGTACACCCGCTCGCCGATGCAGAGCGCGGCCAGGTGCTCGGCCATCCTGCTGGTCTCGGGGTCCTCGCTGTTGCGCATGGCCTCCTCGTAGGAATCGAACTCGATCAGTGCCAGATAGCGGCGCGGATTGTCACGGTCCTTGAGAAGCATCCGCTGTGTGGGGCCGCCCGGCCGGCCGGCCAAGCGCTTCGCCGCGTCGTCGAGCAGCTGCTCCATCTCGTCCAAGCGCTCGGTCTCGAAGTCGATGATCTGTACGAACTTCATGGCACCTCCGGCCGGCCACGGCGTCCCCGGGCCGGGGAACGCGCTCAAGAACAAAAAAGCACCGGGACCGGTGGTCGGCAATTCGCCGGCCACCGGTCCCGGTGATGGTTGTTCCTACGTCCGACGTGGTCAGACGTCGATGCTGTCCTTCGGAGCGCCTCCGCTCTGCGCCTGCGCCGCCTCGGCCGCCGCCTGCTTCTTCGAAGCTCGCAGACTGGTGATCGTGGTGACGATCAGGACGGCGCAGATCACGCCGAGCGAGACCGGAATGCTGATCTCGGGCACGTGCACCCCGGACTCGTGCAGCGCGTGCAGCACCAGCTTCACGCCGATGAAGCCCAGGATGATCGACAGGCCGTAGGAGAGGTGGACCAGCCTCCTCAGCAGACCGCCGATGAGGAAGTACAGCTGACGCAGACCCATCAGGGCGAACGCGTTGGCCGTGAAGACGATGTACGGGTCCTGCGTCAGGCCGAAGATCGCGGGGATGGAGTCGAGCGCGAACAGCACGTCCGTGGTACCGATCGCGAGCATCACGACCAGCATCGGGGTCATGACCCGCTTGCCGTTCTCCTGGATCCACAGCTTGGTGCCGTGGTAGCGGTCCGCCACACCGAAGCGGCGCTCGGCGGCCTTGAGCAGCTTGTTCTCCTCCCAGTCCTCGTCCTCCTCGTCGGCCCGGGCCTCCTGGATGAGCTTCCAGGCGGTCCAGATCAGGAAGGCGCCGAAGAGGTAGAACACCCACGAGAAGCTGGCGAGGATCGCCGCGCCTGCCGCGATGAAGATGGCCCGCAGGACCAGGGCTACGAGGACACCGATCAGCAGGACGCGCTGCTGGTACTGCGAGGGCACCGCGAACTTCGCCATGATCAGGACGAAGACGAAGAGGTTGTCGACGCTCAGCGACTTCTCGGTGATGAAGCCCGCGAAGAACTCGCCGGCGGGCTGACCGCCGCCGAACATCAGCAGGCCGAGCCCGAAGAGGGCGGCCAGGACGATCCAGACGACCGTCCAGATCCCGGCTTCCTTGATCGATACGTCGTGCGGCTTGCGGCCGATGAAGAAGTCGACCGCGATGAGGGCGGCGAGCCCCACGATCGTCAGGACCCATAGGGTCACGGAAACATCCACTGCGCCTCCGGCAGTCGTAACGGCAAATGTCAGCGTCGTCGCTGCCGGAGGTCTCTTCCACCCAAGGATGGGCCGACGCCCCGGGATCTGGCCTGATCCGTATTGACGGGTACGCCGCAGCAGACAGGGAGTACTCCCCTCCGTGCCGTCAACAGTACCCAATCACCAAGAACAGGTAAAGCGCTTGGCAAAAGAAAGACCAAAATCCCTGGTCAGAGGGCTACCAGGAGGCTTTACACATACTTGGTGCGGGCGGCCGCGACCTGGGTGAGCACCTGCTGGAGGACCTGGCTGCCCGGCGGCACGAGCGAGGGCTCATACGTCCAGGCATGACCGACCCACGGGTCGGCGAGGTGATCGTCGGGCACCGGCGTCAGTCGCAGCAGCGAACGCCACAGCGGGTCGAGCAAAGGCCCGTACCCGGACGACTCCTCGCGGTCGGCCACCATCATCAGATGGACGCCGAAGGCGGGGCCCTCGTCGGCGAGGTAGCGCAGCTGGTTCACGGCCCGGTCGTCGAAGCCGTGCGGGAAGTCGTTGACGATCAGGAGCTGCTGGGAGGTGTCGAAGCCCGGCGGGAGGGAGTCGGCGGCCCCTCCCCGTACCGCCATCTGCACCAGGTCGACCCGCTGGGTGAGCCGGCTCAGCACGTCCGCCACCCCTGCGGCGCCGAGCGCGGGCGGGGCCGCGAGCACACCGGTCTGCACGAGGGGCGCGAGCGGCTGCGCGCCCGAGCCGGCCGGGTCGATGACGTGGACGGTGAACTCCCCCGCCGGGTAGACGGCGAGCAGCCGGGCCGCGTGCGCGACCGCCGTCTCCAGGGCGAGACGCCCCAGTGCGTGCGAGTCCGCGAACGAACCGTCGGACGAACCGGTCCGGCCGCTGTCGATCCACAGGCCGCGCTCCAGCGGCAGCCGGACCAGCATCGGGATGCGGATCCGGTCCGCCTCGGGCAGATGGAGATCGCCCAGGCGCAGGGCCATGGGGATCTCCATCGGTACCCGGTAGGCGTGCCAGACGGGGCTGTCCCAGCGGGCGTACGCCGGCGGGAGGGCCGGTTCGACGACCTCGGCCTCGGCCGTGAGCTGGGTGAGGTCCCGGTCGAGGGCCTCGCCGGCCTGGGCGACGAGCTGGTCGTGCCGGGCGCGGGCCGCCTCGCGGGCGGCGTCGCCCTGTCCGCCGATCCGGCTGCGCGGGTCGGAGAGGACCTGCTCCAGCTCCTTGTCCATACGGGACTCGGCGAAGTCGACGGCACTGCGATAGGCGGCGGTGCTGCGGGCCAGGTCCTCGAACATCGCCCCACACCTGGTTGTAGAGCCGCTCGTCCATCGGACCATCCGGTCGCGTCCGCCCGCGGACGGGCCGGGCGGGCTCGGCCCGGGTGCGGCCGTGGGTGCGGTGGGCGGCGGGCGGGG
>KE354241.1 GCA_000415505.1 Streptomyces afghaniensis 772 | reverse complement strand
CCGCCAACCGAGCGGTTCGCCGCCGCCGTCGGCACCGGAGACGTGGACGGGGCCCTGCGTGCGGACGACGCGCTGCACGACGTCCTCGTCCGGGTGAGCGGCAACCGAGCGGCGGCCGCGACCGTCGCCCGCTACACCCCGCTCATCCGCCGCCTGGAGCGACAGCGCTTCGGCGAGGGCGGCAGCTGCCGTTCGGCCGGACTGCACGAGCGGCTGATCGAGGCCTGCGCGGCCGGTGACGTGGCCGAGGCGGTCCGCGTCACGGCGGAGATCTGGCGAGGGCTCGAAGAGCTCGCCGACTGAGACCGATCCCCATCCCGTCCCGACCCCGGGAGGACCACCCATGTCCCTTTCCTCGTCCCCCTCCCTTGCCTCCTACGAGCGTTACCCCCTGCTCTTCGGGCCCTCGCCCGTCCACCCCCTGGAGCGGCTGACCGCGCACCTCGGCGGTGCCGCCCTCTGGGCCAAGCGTGAGGACTGCAACTCCGGTGTCGCCTACGGCGGCAACAAGACCCGCAAGCTGGAGTACCTGGTCGCCGACGCGCTCGCCCAGGGCTGCGACACCCTCGTGTCGATCGGCGGGGTGCAGTCCAACCACACCCGCCAGGTCGCGGCGGTCGCCGCCCGTGCCGGGCTCAAGTGCGTCCTCGTGCAGGAGAGTTGGGTGGAGTGGCCGGACGCCGTGTACGACAAGGTCGGCAACATCCTGCTCAGCCGCCTCGCCGGGGCCGACGTACGGCTGGTGAAGGCCGGGTTCGGGATCGGGTTCAAGGAGAGCTGGGAGCAGGCGCTCAGGGAGGTCGAGGAGGCGGGCGGCAAGCCGTACGCCATCCCGGCCGGGGCCTCCGACCATCCGCTCGGCGGCCTCGGTTTCGCCGGGTGGGCGTACGAGGTCGCCGAGCAGGAGCGTGAGCTGGGCGTCTTCTTCGACACCGTGGTCGTGTGCTCGGTGACCGGCTCCACCCAGGCCGGCATGGTCGCCGGGTTCGCCGCGCTGGAGGAGGCGGGCGGGCGGCCCCGGCGCGTGCTCGGTATCGACGCCTCGGCGAAGCCGGCCGCGACCCGCACCCAGGTCGCCCGGATCGCGCACCGCACCGGGCAGCTCATCGGCGTCAAGCGTGAGTTGACCGAGGCCGACGTCGAACTCGACGAGCGGTACCACGCGGGCACGTACGGCATCCCCGACGAGTCCACCCTGGCGGCGATGCGGCTCGCGGCCCGGACGGAGGGGATGGTCACCGACCCCGTGTACGAGGGGAAGTCCATGGCCGGGATGATCGACCTGGTCTCGCGGGGCGAGATCGGCCGCGACTCCACGGTCCTCTACGCCCACCTGGGCGGACAGCCCGCGCTGAACGCGTACAGCGCGCTGTTCTGAGCAGTGACTGTGAGAACCCCGCCGTAGCGCTGCGCCGGCTGGGCCGGGCTGCTCGTCTGCCGGGGTGCGGTGGTGGCAGGCTGCGGGTGCGTCGTGGTTGTTCGCGCAGTTCCCCGCGCCCCTGACGGGGCGCGGGAATCACCCGGCCGGCAGGTGGGTTGTCAGCGGTTGACCGAGCCCTTGGAGGAGCCCCCATGCCCGACGAACCAGCCGTGCGAGAACTCCGCCTGGTCGTGACCGCGGACGACTACGACGCCGCGCTGCACTTCTACCGGGACGTGCTCGGCCTGACCGAGCAGGGCGCGTTCGCGTCGGAGGACGGACGGGTCACGATCCTCGACGCCGGGCGGGCCACCCTGGAGCTGACCGACCCGAACCACGCCGCCTTCATCGACGAGGTCGAGGTGGGGCGGCGGGTCGCCGGACATGTCCGGGTCGCCTTCCAGGTGGACGACTCCGTCGCCGTCACGGCGAAGCTGGCCGCCGCCGGAGCCGAGGTGGTCGCCGAGCCCACGCGCACCCCCTGGAACTCCCTGAACTCCCGGCTCGAAGCCCCGGGCGCCCTCCAGCTGACGCTCTTCACGGAGCTCGACGGCTGAGAGGCCCGCGCGGTCGCCCCTGCCGGACGGCGTCCCCCGCCGGATAAGGTGCTCAGCGTGTGGACCGACAATCAGGGGGCAGAGCCGGGTGCCGAGCGGCCCGGCAGTGCCCGGCGCCGGGCCACGATCCACGACGTCGCACGACTGGCGGGGGTGTCACGGCAGACGGTCTCCCGGGCGGTCAACGACAAGGGTGAGATCGACCCGGCCACCAAGGAACGGGTCCTGGAGGCGGCCCGGCTCCTGGACTACCGGCCCAGCCGTTTCGCGCGCGGACTCGTCCAGAAGGGGGCGGTGACGGCGGGCCTGGTCATCCCGGACCTGCGCAACCCCTTCTTCCCCGAGGTGGCCGCCGGAGTGCTGGAGGCGGCCGAGCAGCGCGGCTGGCAGGTGGTCGTGTGGGACTCCCGTATCGACGAGGCCCGGGAGCGGCAGGCGCTCGACGTGCTCTCCCACCAGGCGGACGCGGTCGTGGGCTACTTCAAGGGCCCGGACGACGTCCTCACCCGGCACCTCGGAGGCGTGCCGCTGGTGCTGCTGGAGCGCGGGCCGCAGCAGACCCGGTTCGCCGCCGTGGGCATCGACGCCGCCACCGGAGTCGAGCAGGGCATGAACCACCTGTTCCGTGCGGGGCACCGCAGGATCGGCATGCTGGACGGCGTGCACGGCCCCGGCCCCCGCAGGCTGGCCTTCCTGGAGCAGGCGCGGCGGCTCGGACTGCCGGTGGACGAGGACTGGGTCGTGGTGTGTCCCGAGCACAGCGTGGCCGGCGGCGAGGCCGGCATGGAACGGCTCCTGGCGGCGCGGCCCGAGATCACCGCGGTCTTCGGCTTCAACGACCTGATCGCGGTCGGCGCCATGCGCACCGCCCGCCGCCGCGGCCGGAGTGTCCCGGACGATCTGGCGGTGCTGGGCTTCGACGGTCTCTCCCTGGGCGAGCTGGTGGACCCCGCCCTGACCACCCTGCACATCGACAAGCGGCGGCTGGGACGGCTGGCCGTGGAGCAGGTGGCCCGGCTGCGCGCGGGTGAGGAGCCGCTGCGGGGCGCGGACGCCTGGGTGGTGCCCGAGCTGGTGATCCGCGCCTCCGCCTGACCTCGCCACCGCCCGACCTCCCCGGGCGTGGGCCCGCGAGATCGTTCCGTGCAGTTCCCTTGACACCGGTTTTCGGGCGCCCCGATACTCGACGGCAACGCTCACGTGAACGTTCACGAGCCACCGGAAACCCCCACGCGAGATCGTCGGTCGACCCTCACCCGCCCGCCCGCCGACATCGTTGTCTTCACTTCACTTCCTCACCAGGGAAGCCTCCCCCCATCCCGTGAAAACGGGCTCGCGGCAGCGTTGTGCCCGGCCGCGGCACGCCCGGAAAGCGAGTGCGCTCCCATGCAACTCCGAACGATGTCCCGCAGACGCTTTCTGGGGGTCTCCCTGGGCGGTGCGGGGGCGGGCCTGGCCGGACTGACCGGATGCGGGTCCGCGGAGGGATCGGCCTCCGCCGGCAGCGACCACCTGAGCCTCTGGTACTGGAAGGGCTCGCTCAGCGACAAGCTGCTCGCCACCGCCAGGCGGGGCGTACCCGGGGTGCCGGGGCTGAAGGTGCGGGGCTCGCAGATCCCTGACGGCGACATCGACTCGAAGGTGCGCACCAGCCTCGCCGCGCGCGCCTACGTGCCGGACGTGACGGTCGTGAACAACGACAACCTCGCCACGTTCTTCCCCGACGAGAACGAGTTCCTCGACCTGCGGGAGCTGGGCGCCCAGTCCGTCCGCGACCAGTACCTCGACTGGAAGTGGAAGGCCTGCTTCACCCCGACGGGCAGGATGATCGGCTTCCCTCTGGACGCCGGCCCCACCGCGCTCTACTACCGAAGGGACCTCTTCCGGGAAGCCGGACTGGCCCACGAACCGGCGGACGTCGCCGAGGAGATGCCCACCTGGGAGAAGTTCATCGCCGCAGGGCGGACCCTGCGGGCGAAGGAGCCCGGCAAGCCCTACCTGGTGAGCAACATCGGCAACGTCTTCCAGCAGGTCCTGCTCCAGAGCTCCCGGCAGTTCGTGGACGCCGACAACCGCTTCATCGGCGACCAGGAGCACATCCGGCGTGCCTGGGACCTGTCCGTGGACATTCTCCGCCAGGGACTCAGCGCCAGGATCACGGACGGCACCCCCGACTTCAACGCGGCCATGAGCGGAGGCCGGATCGCCACGATGACCACGGCGGTGTGGGCCATCAACAGCCTGAAGGACACCGCCCCGAAGACCTCCGGATCCTGGCGGCTCACCACCATGCCGGACGGCCCCGCCAACTACGGCGGCTCGTACATGACGCTGACCCGCTACTGCCGGGACCCCGAGGCCGGCTTCGCCTTCCTGAAGTGGCTGCTCAGCCCGGCGAACCAGCTCGAGAGCTACCAGGAGATGGCCCTGTTCCCCACCACTCCGGCCGCGTACGCCGACCCGGCGATGCACAGGCCCGACCCGTTCTTCGGCGGTCAGCAGCCCATCGACGTCTTCGGCCCGGCCGCCCGGAAGGCCCCGGTCGTCTACTTCAGCCCCTACGAGGAGTCCGCCAACACCCCGTTCTTCCAGGAGCTGACCAATGTGGAAATGCTCGGCAAGAACCCCGACCGGGCCTGGCGGGACGCCGTGCACACCGCCGAGACCACGCTGTCCCGGGTGGGGGTGAGCTGACATGGCGACCGTGCTCGAACCGGCCGGAGCGCCGGCGGCCGACGAGAAGCCGCCCGCCGGCCGTACGGAACCCACCACCCCGGGCGGACGCCGGCGGCACCTCCCGCCGCTGCTCGCCATCTCCCCGTTCTACGTGCTGTTCGCCGTCTTCGGCGCCTTCCCGATCCTCTTCTCCGTCTACCTGTCCTTCCAGGACTGGGACGGCATCGGCGACATGCGCTACGTCGGGCTCAAGCAGTACGGCTGGCTGCTCCAGGACTCGGTGTTCTGGCACTCGGTGCTCAACACCTTCGAGATCTGGTTCCTGTCCACGGTGCCGATGCTGTTCCTGGCCCTGGTGCTGGCGTTCCTGCTGCATTCGCAGGTCCGCTTCGCCGGTGCCTACCGGGTGGCGTACTTCGTCCCCAACGTCACCTCGATGGTCGCCATGACCGTCGTCTTCGGCTCGGTCTTCGCCCAGGCGGGCCTCGCCAACTCGGCACTGCGGGCGATCGGGCTGGACGGGGTCGGCTGGCTGTCCTCGGAGTGGGGCATCAAGTCGTCCGTCTCCATCATGATCATCTGGCGGTGGGTCGGCTACAACGCGCTGATCTTCCTGGCGGGCCTCCAGGCCATCCCCACCGAGCACTTCGAGGCCGCCCGCGTCGACGGCGCGAACAGCAGGCAGACCCTCTTCCGGGTCGTCCTGCCGCAACTGCGGCCGGTGGTGCTCTTCGCCGCCGTCACCTCCACCATCAACGGCCTGCAGATCTTCACCGAGTCCCAGGTGCTCTTCCAGTCGACCGACGTCGGAACCACGGGCGGGCCGGGCCAGGAAGGGATGACCATCGTGCTCTATCTGTGGCAGAAGGCCTTCAAGGAGCACCAGTTCGGCTACGGCGCCGCCATGGGCTGGGTGCTCTTCGCGATCATCGCCGTCTTCACCGTCATCAACTGGCGTCTGGTCGCCGGCTCGGACGACGACCGCCGGCCGGGCATCGCCGGTCTGCTGCGCCGCAAGGGGGCTCGCCGTGGCCGCTGACGAGAGGTCGACCGGGAACGCGGGCCTGGCCATCGGCTCCGGCAGCAGGCTCAGCCGCATCTGCGTCCGGGCGGTGCTGCTGCTCGGTGTGCTGGTCTCGCTGTTCCCCTTCTACTGGCTGGTGGTGCTGGCCTCCGGCACCACGCAGGACATCTACCGCTATCCGCCCAAGCTGGTGCCGGGGCCGCATCTGCTGGACAACATGGGGCGGGTGCTCGACACCGTCGACTTCTTCGGCTCGCTGTTCAACACCGTCGTCGTCGCCGTGCTCGGGACCGTGCTGGTGCTGTTCTTCGACTCACTGGCCGCGTTCGCCTTCGCCAAGTACGAGTTCCCGGCGAAGAAGTTCCTCTTCGGCATGCTGCTGGTGACGTACATGATCCCCGCGCAGCTCTCCCTGGTGCCGCAGTTCGTGACCATGGCCGAGTTCGGCTGGGCCGGATCCCTGAAGGCGCTGATCATTCCCGGCGCGGCGAACGCCTTCGGCATCTTCTGGATGCGCCAGTACGCGCAGAACTCGCTGCCGGACGAATTGCTGGACGCCGGGCGGATCGACGGCGCCGGCTTCTTCCGCCTCTACTGGACGGTCGTCCTGCCACTGTTCCGGCCGGCCCTCGCCTTCCTCGGCATCTTCACGTTCATCGGCCTGTGGAACGACTACATCTGGCCCCTGGTCGTCATGATCGACCCCGACAAGGTCACCCTCCAGGTCGCCCTGGCGAATCTCAACATCCTCTACAACACCGACTATTCGCTGGTGATGGCCGGGGCGCTGATGAGTGTCATCCCGCTGATCGTCGTGTTCCTGATCGGGGCGCGGCACTTCCTGCGGGATCTGGCGGCGGGGGCGATGAAGATGTGAGGTGTGCAGTGCGACATCAGGTAGTGCCTTGGAAAGAGCTCGCCGGCGACGAGCCTCCCGTGGAACTCGGCGACCACAGCGCCGATGAGCTGGTCGGATTCCTCGCCCGGCGCGACCGGGACCGCGGCCGGGACGACAGTGTCGCGGTGCGCTACGGCACGAGCGCGGACCTGTCCTGTGCCGTGGCGTACGGGGAGTGGCCCGGGCGCATGGGGCCCATGCACACCTGGTCGCACGAGATCACCGGTCCTCGTCCTGAGCTGCTCGGCGAAGCGGTGCGGGCCGTGGGCATCCCGGACGAGGACGACAGGGACGCGGCCCATGCCAAGTCCCTCGCCGTCGTGGAGGAGACGTTCCGCCTGACGCTCCCTCGCGAGCAGGTGCTGCACCAGGCCGTTCCGGCCGCTCTGATCAAGGGGCAGTTGCCGGCGTGACGGGCCGGCGTTCGCGGCTCCGACTCCGAATTAAGGTACGGAGAGGTTTCCCCGGTTCGTGAGGAGTGGCTGCATGGCGCAGGTCAGGCCCATGCGGGCGGATGCTCGGCGCAACTACGAGCGGTTGCTGAACGTGGCCGTTGAGGCCTTCGCCGAGCACGGGGAAGGGGCGTCGCTCGACGACATCGCCAAGCGTGCCGGGGTCGGTTCCGGCACGCTGTACCGGCATTTCCCGACCCGGCACGCGCTGCTGGAAGCCGCGTACCTCGACCGTGTCGAGGCGATCGCGGCCCGGGCCGACGAACTCGCGGCGGAACTGCCGCCGGGTGAGGCGCTGGCGGAGTGGCTGTACGAACTCGGCGCCGGGATGATCCGGATGCGCGGCCTGCGGGCCCTGCTGGGCCCGGCCGTCACGCAGAGCGGCTCGACCGTGGCCACGGCCTGCGGCGACTCGGTGAGAAGCGCGGCGGGGCGCCTGGTCCGGGCGGCACAGGAGGAGGGCACGCTCCGGCGGGACGTCGACCCGATCGACGTACTGCGACTGGCGCACGGCGTGTCGACGGCGGCGGAGCTCGCGGACGGGGAGGGCGGGCACATCCGGCGGTACCTGGCGCTGCTGACGGAGGGGCTGCGGCCTTCGGCGCGGAGCTGAGTCCGCTGACCGGCGCGGTGTCGTCGGTTTCTTCAGGAGTTACGCGGGTACTCCGGCTCTCTCCGTGCCCGACCGACACAGGTGGCGAGAACGATCGACAGCCCGGCCCGCAGGACGGCACACCGGTACGCGGACGTCGACGGGACCCGTGTCTTCTACCGTGAGGCCGGTCCACCCGACGCCCCCGTCGTACTGCTGCCGCACGGCTATCCGTCCTCCTCGTACCAGTTCCGCGCCTTCATGCCGGCCCTGGCCGACCGGTGGCGGCTCGTCGCGCCCGACTTCCCCGGCTTCGGCTACAGCGACACCCCGGACCCGGCCGGCTTCTCGTACACCTTCGACGGGTACGCCGGCTTTCTGGAGCGGTTCACCAGCGCGCTGGAGCTACGGCGGTACGCCCTCTACCTGCACGACTACGGCTCGCAGATCGGGCTGCGGCTGGCGATGCGCGCACCTGAGCGGGTCGCCGCGCTCATCGTCCAGAACGGGGACATCTACGAGGACGAGCTCGGCCCGAAGTACAGCTCGCTCCGGGAGTACTGGGATCACCCGACGCCCGAAGGGCGGGCGCGGCTGCTGGAGGCGGTGACCGAGGAGGGGCTGCGCGACGAGTTCGTCGGCGAGATCGACGAGCGGCTCGTCGAACGGATCAGTCCGGACCTGTGGAAGCTGTCCTGGCCGCTGCTGGACTCCCCGCAGCGCCGCGACATCATGGTCGGGCTGATGGAGGGCCTGCGGGAGAACCTCGACTGGTTCCCGAAGTACCAGGCGTATCTGCGGGAGCACCGCCCCCGACGCTGATCGCCTGGGGCCCTCAGGACGGCTACATGCCCGAGGGCGCCGCACGTGCCTATCTGCGTGACCTGCCGGACGCCGAGCTGCACCTGCTCGACGGCGGGCACTGGCTGCTGGAGACCCACCTGGAGGAAGTCGTCGCCCTGGTGCGGGACTTCCTCGACAGGGTGCATGTCCAGCAGCCGGCCCCCTAGCTTCGGCAGGTGCCGGCTCCGGCCCCTCGCTACAGGGACTGGGCCGCCGGCTTCACCATTCCCCTGACCGTGCGGGACTTCACGAAGTCGCCGATCGCGGTCATCTCCCACTCGCCGGAGAACTGGCGGATCAGCTTGGCCATCATCACGCCGGTCTGCGGCTCGGCGCTGGTGAGGTCGAAGCGGACCAGTTCCTCGCCGGTCGAGGCGTCCAGGAGGCGGCAGTAGGCCTTGGCGACCTCCGTGAACTTCTGGCCGGAGAAGGAGTTGACCGTGAAGACCAGGCCGGTGACCTCCTGCGGGAGGCGGCCGAGGTCGACCACGATCACCTCGTCGTCACCGCCGCCCTCCCCCGTGAGGTTGTCGCCGGAGTGCTTGATCGCGCCGCCGACGATGGACAGCTTGCCGAAGTAGCAGCTGTCGATGTGGTTGCGCTGCGGGCCGTAGGCGATGACCGAGGCGTCCAGGTCGATGTCCTTGCCCCGGTACGCCGGCTCCCAGCCGAGGCCCATCTTGACCTGGGAGAGCAGGGGGCGGCCACCCTTGATCAGGGAGACGGTCTGGTTCTTCTGGAGGCTGACGCGGCCCTTGTCGAGGTTGATCTTCCCGGCGCCGGGCGCGGGCGGCGGAGGCGTGGCCGGAGCCGGGGGCGCCACGGGCGTGGTGACGGGCGGGCCGGGGAGCCACCGGCGGCTGCGCGGGGTCACCGGCTGGCCGGGACTGCCGCGGCCGGCTCCTCCACCGTGACGCCGAAGTCAGTGGCGATGCCCGCGAGGCCGTTGGCGTATCCCTGGCCGACGGCCCGGGCCTTCCACTGGCCGTTGCGCAGGTAGATCTCCACGATCACCAGGGCCGTCTCGTCACCGAGCTGCGGGGGCGTGAAGGACGCCAGGACGGAGCTGTCGTCCGCGTTGCGGATCGTGGCTGTCGGTTCGATGCCCCGGAAGGTCTGGCCCGCGGCGTCCGGGCTGGCCGTGACGACGATCTTCTCGATGCCGGGCGGCACGGCCGCCGTGTCGACCACGATCGCGTCGGGCGCGGTGCCGCCGCCCGAGCGGTACGTCACGCCCGCGCCCGAAGGCTGGTTGTAGAAGATGAAGTCGTCGTCGGAGCGCACCTTGCCGTCGGCGGTGAGCAGCAGGCCCGATACGTCGAGCCGCACCGGGGCGGCGACGTCCACCGTCACGCGGGCGGCGGACAGGGGGATGTTCGAGCCGGGGGTCATAGCTGTCATGACCCGTGAACGAGCGAGGTGGTTTTGCCGTTCCCTTACCCTGGGGCCAATCGGGTCAGCGGCGGTTGCGGGGGTGGTCGCGGGCGGTGCGTTCGTTGCCCCGCTTGTAATTGCCGGTCCACCGGGCCATGACGAGCTGGGGGTCGGAGGTCTCCACCTCGGCCAGGAACTGTGCGGCCCGGGGGCCGTTCAGTGTGGTGGCGGGGCGGCCGTGGTGGGTGATGCGGACGGTTCCGCCCGCGTGCTGCTCGTAACCGAATCCGTGGGGTCGTGGCATGCCGTGAGCGTACGGGGGGCGGGGCAGGCGCCCCAGCGGATTTCGCCTGCCCCGCCCGCAGCGGTCCGTTTTCCTGCCCCGCCCGCAGCAGGCCGTTCCCTACGGCACGACCACGATCTTGCGGCCGACCCCGGACGCGAACTGCTCCAGCGCCTGCGGGTAGCGCTCCAGCGGGATCCGGTCGCTGATGAAGATCTCGGGGTCGAGGACACCGTTCGCGAAGAGTTCCGCCGCCCGCTCGAAGCTGTGCAGCACCGCCATCGAACCCGTGATGGTGATCTCCTGGTTGTAGATGCGGTACGGGTCGATCGTCACGCGGGTCGCGTAGTCGGCCACGCCGAACTGGAGGAACGTGCCGGCCTTCGCCACCCGGTCCAGGCCGTCCTGGATCGCCGCCGCGTTGCCCGTGGCGTCGACGACCAGGTCCCAGCCCTGCGGGCGGTCCAGTTCGTCCGGGCTCGCCGCCGACGCCGAGACGCCGAGGCGGCGGGCCGTCTCCAGGCGGGCCGGGTTCACGTCGACGACGTCCACGCTGGCCGCGCCCGTGCGCTTGGCCAGCTCCAGCATCATCAGGCCCATCGTGCCGGAGCCGTAGATCAGGACGTGCGCGCCGAGGCGGGAGCGGAGCACGTCGTAGCCGCGTACCGCGCAGGACAGCGGCTCCACGAGGGCCGCGTCCTGCGTGCGGACGTGCTCGGGGAGCTTCACGCAGTTCGCCACGGGGGCGACCGCGTACTTCGCCGCGCCTCCGGCCGTCGTGACGCCGATCGCCGCCCAGCGTTCGCAGAGGTTGTTGTGGCCGGTACGGCAGTAGCGGCACTCGTAGCAGTACAGGGACGGGTCGACCGCGACCCGGTCGCCCACCGACACCTCGGTGACCTGGGTGCCGACCCCGACCACCTCGCCCGCGAACTCGTGCCCGGGCACGATCGGCAGCTCGGGGGCGAACTCGCCCTGGAGGATGTGCAGGTCCGTGCCGCACAGCCCGCAGGCCGCGACCTCGACGACGACCTCGCGCGGCCCTGGCGTCGGGTCCGGGACCTCGGCGACGACGGCCTTGCCCACGGACTCGATGACGGCGGCCTTCATTTGACGGCTCCCAACGACAGGCCCTGGACCAGCTTGTCCTGGGCGGCGAACCCCGCGGCGAGCACCGGCAGGGAGATGACGAGCGACGCGGCGCACACCTTCGCCAGGAACAGGCCCTGGCTGGTGATGAAGCCGGTCAGGAAGACGGGGGCGGTCTCGGCGACCACACCCGTGAGCACCCGGGCGAAGAGGAGTTCGTTCCAGCTGAAGATGAAGCAGATCAGGGCGGTGGCGGCGATACCGGGGAGGGAGATCGGAGCGACCACGCGCGCGAGGATCGTGGGCAGCCGGGCCCCGTCCACCTTCGCCGCCTCGATGACGGCGACCGGGATCTCGGCGAGGAACGACTGCATCATCCACACCGCGATCGGCAGGTTCATGGAGGTGTAGAGGATGACCAGCAGCCAGATGTTGTCGAGCATCCCGGCGTTCTTGGCGAAGAGGTAGATCGGGAGCAGGCCCGCGACCGCCGGCAGCATCTTCGTGGAGAGGAAGAAGAACAGCACGTCGGTCCACTTGCGGACGCGGTTGATCGACAGCGCGTACGCCGCCGGGAAGGCCAGCAGCAGGACCAGCAGGGTCGAGGCCACCGATGCGACCGTGGAGTTGATCAGCGCCGGCCAGGGGCTCGCGCCGCCGCCCGCGCCGAAGAACTCGCGGTAGCCGTCCAGGGTCAGGGCGGCGGCGAAGGACGGCGGGTTGGTCGCCGCGTCCTGCTCGGAGTGGAAGGACGTGAGTGCCATCCACGCGATGGGCAGGAAGAACGCGATGCCGAGCAGCCAGGCCAGCAGGCCCAGGCCCGCACCTTTGCCACGGACACGGCGGACACGCAGGGCGTTCGTGCTCATGCGCGGGACACCTCCTCGCGGAACAGGGACGACACCACGCGCAGGGCGAAGGTCGCGATGACGATCGAGCCGATGACCACCAGGACGCCCGCGGCCGAGGCGAGGCCGTTCTCGTGGGCCTGGTAGAAGCTCTGGTAGACGGTGTAGGGGAGGTTGGCGGTGCCCAGGCCGCCGGACGTGATAGTGAAGACCGCGTCGAAGTTCTGGACGATGTAGATCGAGCCCAGCAGGGCGCCCAGTTCGAGGTAGCGGCGCAGATGCGGGAGCGTCAGGTGGACGAAGATCTGCCAGTCGCTCGCGCCGTCGACCCGGGCCGCCTCGATCTGCTCGTGGTCGCGGCTCTGCAGACCGGCCAGCAGGATCAGCATCATGAACGGCGTCCACTGCCAGACGAGCGACGCCTCGACCGCGAGCAGCGGGGTGTTGGAGATCCAGTCGGGCTGTGGGCCGCCCACATAGTGCAACAACCCGTTGAACAGGCCGTATTCAGGGTTGTAGAGCACATGCTTCCAGAGCAGGGCGGCCGCCACCGGGACCACCAGGAACGGAGCGATCAGCAGCGTCCGTACGATGCCCCGGCCGCGGAACCTCCGGTCCAGCAGCAGGGCGAGCACGAGTCCCAGCACCAGGCTGGCCAGGACCACCGCCACCGTCAGCAGGACGGTCGTCCACACCGACTGGCGCAGGTCCGCGTCGGTCAGGACCTCCTGGTAGTTGCCGAGGCCCGTGAAGTGGCGGGCGTCGGGATAGAGGGAGTTCCAGTCGAAGAAGGAGATCACCAGGGTGGCCACGAAGGGCAGCTGGGTGACGACGATCATGAAGATCAGGGCGGGGAGCAGCGGGGCGCGGGTGGCCCAGGCGCGCAGGCGGGCGGAGGGCCGGCGGGCCGGGGTGCGGGTCTCGGGAGCGGCCAGGGGGGCCGTTGTCATGGCGGTCATCGTCCCTCGTACTCCTCGGAGATCTTCTCGGCGAGCGCCTGCGACTTCTTCAGGGCCGACTCGACGGACTGGCGTCCGGCGATGGCCGCGCTGATCTCCTGCGAGACCTTGGTGCCGAGGTCGGTGAACTCGGGGATGCCGACGAACTGGATGCCGGGCGCGGGCCGCGGCTGCACGCCGGGATCATTGGGCCGAGCCCCCTCGATGGCCTCCTTGGTCATCTCCTGGAAGGCGGCGGCCTCCTTGCGGTAGTCGGCGTCGGCGTAGGTCGACGCCCGCTTGCCGGCCGGGACGTTGGACCAGCCGATCTGGTCGCCGACCAGCTGCTCGTACTTCTTGCCGGACGCCCAGGAGACGAACTTCCAGGCGTCGTCGGAGTTGCGGGAGGCCTTCTGGATGCCCCAGGCCCAGGTGTAGAGCCAGCCGGAGGACTTCGTCTGCTCGACGGGGGCGGGGGCGTAGCCGACCTTGCCCTTGACCGGGGAGTTCGACGCCTCCAGGGATCCGGCCGCGGAGGTGGCGTCGTACCACATGGCGACCTTGCCCTGGGTCATGTTGTTCAGGCACTCGGCGAAGCCGGACTGGGCGGCGCCGGACTCGCCGTGCTCGCGGACCAGGTCGACATAGAACTTCGTCGCCTTCACGAAGGCGGGGGAGTCGAGCTGTGCCTTCCAGTTCTTGTCGAACCAGGTGCCGCCGAAGGTGTTCACGACGGTGGTCAGCGGGGCCATCACCTCGCCCCAGCCGGGCAGTCCGCGCAGGCAGATGCCCTTCATGCCGGGCTCGGCGCCGTCGGCCTTCGCCGCGAGGTCCGCCACCTGCTGCCAGGTGGGGTGCGCGGGCATCGTCAGGCCCTTCTTCTCGAAGACGTCCTTGCGGTACATCAGGAACGACGACTCGCCGTAGAAGGGCTGGCCGTAGAGCTTGCCGTCGTCGCCGGTGAGGGACTGGCGCATCGGCTTCAGGACGTCCTGCTCGTCGTAGGCCGGGTCCTTGGCCACATAGCCGTTCATCTCTTGCAGCCAGCCGTTGCGTGCGTAGATCGGGATCTCGTAGTTGGACAGCGTGGCGACGTCGTACTGGCCGGCCTGGTTGGCGAAGTCCTGGCTGATCTTGTCGCGGACATCGTTCTCGGGCAGCACGGTGAAGTTGACCTTGATGCCGGTCTCTTTGGTGAAGTGGGCGCGGGTGAGCTTCTGGAGCTCGACCATCTGGGGGTTGTTCACCATCAGGACGTTGATGGCGTCGCCGCCGGATCCGGCCCCGCCCGCGCCGACCCAGCAGCCGGAGAGCAGCGGGGCGAGCAGCGTCCCTGCGGCGGCCATGGCGAGCGTGGCTCGCGGTGGCCGTCGTCGGCTCTGGGTTCGCATGGATCGCTCCTGGATGTATGGGGAGATAAGGGGCATCGCAGGGCGTGGAGGTGCCCTGGGACAAGGGGTGGTGGGGTGGTGGGTGGGTCAGACCCGGATGACCTGCGGTCCGAGCAGTGAGTAGCGGTGGGCCTCGGCGGCGGGCAGCAGGGTGCTCGTCACGATCGTCTCCAGCGCGCCGACCTCGGCGAACCGGCAGAAGCTGACCGCTCCGAACTTGGTGTGCACGCCCGCGAAGACCGTGCGGCGGGCGGCCCGGATCGCCTGGGTCTTGACCTCGCTGACGGCCGGGTCGGGGGTGGTGAGGCCGTGTTCGCGGGAGATGCCGTTCGCGCCGATGTACGCCAGGTCGACGACGAAACCGGCCAGCATCTTGGTCGTCCAGTGGTCGACGGTGGCGAGGGTGCCGGAGCGGACCCGGCCGCCGAGCAGCAGCACGGACACGCTGTCGGTCTCGGCGAGGGCACCGGCGACCGGCAGGGACGCGGTGACCACGGTCAGCGGCCGGTCCCGGGGGAGTGCCTCGGCGATGAGCTGCGGGGTGAAGCCCTCGTCGACGAAGACGGTCTCGGCGTCGCCGAGAAGCTCGGCGGCGGCGGTCGCGATGCGGCGCTTCTCGGGGACGTGGCTGGTGGCGCGGAAGGCGAGCGTCGTCTCGAAGCCGGCGCTCTCCACCGGGTAGGCACCGCCATGGGTG
Organism: Streptomyces afghaniensis 772; assembly: GCA_000415505.1. Lineage (GTDB taxonomy): Bacteria > Actinomycetota > Actinomycetes > Streptomycetales > Streptomycetaceae > Streptomyces > Streptomyces afghaniensis. Next base: position 16,522 of record KE354241.1, on the reverse strand, counting down.
CGGCGGAGCAGGCCGTGGTCCTCCAGGACGCGCAGGTCCCGCCGTACGGTTTCCTTGGCCACGCCGAGTTCGGTGGCGAGGGCGGTGACATCGACCGAGCCGGCGCGCCGTGCGGCCAGCACTATCTCGCGCTGGCGTTCTTCCGCGGTTCTGGTCATGGCCGTCACCCGCCTTCCTGCTGTGCTGCCCGTTCGGACCCTCGGTGGGCCATGGGGGAAGTTCTACAGCGGGTGTTCCACGGCGACCAGGTCTGTTGCGGAAGTGTTCGTGCCCGTGTGTGCCCGTTCGGTCTCGGAGGCGCGCGGCGTGCGGCAGGGGGCTCGCGGGCGTCCGCGGGTGCGTTGTGGCTGGTCGCGGAGTTCCCCGCGCCCCTGAGGGCGCTGTCCGACCGTATCCGGGCCGTGCCCGAATGCCCGAGCGGGCGGGCCCGTTCTCTGCCCGCCCGCCCTCTCGCGGCGACTCTTTCCGGTCAGTACGGCCAGATCGGCGGGTCCGTCACGAAGTGGCCGCCCAGGTAGGCGTGCGCCTCGTTCTCGGGGTCGAGCTCGCCCTGCTCGGCGATGAGCTTCTCGGCCCACGGCTCGGAGTCGTCCTGCGGCTCGTAGCCGAGCGCCCGGGCGGTGGTGAGGTCCCACCACAGCCGGGTGTTGGCGGAGGAGCCGTGGACGACGGTGTGGCCGACGTGCTCGGCGGTCAGGGCCGCGTGGAAGAGGCGGGCGCCGTCGGCGGGGCTCATCCACACCGAGAGCATGCGCACGCTGGTCGGCTCGGGGAAGCAGGAGCCGATCCGCACCGAGACCGTCTCCAGGCCGTGCTTGTCCCAGTAGAGCTGCGCGAGGTCCTCGCCGAAGCACTTGGACAGGCCGTAGAAGGTGTCCGGGCGGCGGGGGGTGTCGACCGGGATCAGGGGGTCGTCGCCCTGGGGGCGCGGGGTGTAGCCGACGGCGTGGTTGGAGGAGGCGAAGACGATCCGGCCGACGCCCTCCTCGCGGGCGGCCTCGTAGAGGTGGTAGGTGCCCTCGATGTTCGCCTTGAGGATCTTCTCGAAGGGGGCTTCCAGGGAGATGCCCGCGAGGTGGATGATCGCGTCGACGCCGCGGACCGCCTCGCGCACGGCGTCCCGGTCGGCGAGGTCGGCGGTGATTGCGTCCGGCGCGCCCTCGATCGGGCGCATGTCGAGCAGGCGCAGCTCGTAGCCGTAGTCCGGGAGCAGCTCCCGCATCAGGGTGCCGAGGCCACCGGCGGCGCCGGTGAGCAGGACGGTGCGGGGAGCGGGCATCCTCGGTCTCCTTGAATCTCCCACCGTGCAGATGGGTGCACGGCATTCATATTCGTGGACACGCTAAGGATCTCGAGTGGAGCCCGTCAAGTATGCCGCGGAAAGAGCGAATCCGCTGGTGCGTGGCGGGTTCGCGCGCTTGACCGGCGCCGAGGCGGCACCTTAGCGTGGGGGCGTTCAGAAATATAGACGGCAATCATGAATATGGAACCGGGAGAGCTCGTGACGTCAGCCCCTCTCGCCGCTCGACTCGACATCCCCAGCGGACCGCTGTTCTTCCCGGTCACCGCCTACGGCCCCGACGGCTCCGTGGACCTCGACACCTACCGCACGCACGTGCGCCGCGGGGTCGAGGCCGGAGCCGCCGCCGTGTTCGCCTGCTGCGGCACCGGCGAGTTCCACGCGCTCACGCCCGAGGAGTTCGAGGCCTGCGTACGGGTCGCCGTCGAGGCGGCCGAGGGGCGCGTGCCGGTTGTCGCGGGCGCCGGGTACGGCACCGCGCTCGCCGTGCGCTACGCCCGGCTCGCCGAGGCGGCCGGGGCGGACGGGCTGCTCGCCATGCCGCCGTACCTCGTCGTCGCCGGGCAGGAAGGCCTGCTGCGGCACTACCGGGAGATCGCCGCCGCGACCGCCCTGCCGGTCATCGTCTACCAGCGGGACAACGCCGTCTTCACCCCCGAGACCGTCGTCGAACTCGCCCGGACCGACGGGATCATCGGCCTCAAGGACGGGCTCGGCGACCTCGACCTCATGCAGCGCGTCATCAGCGCCGTGCGCTGCGAGGTCCCCGGCGACTTCCTCTACTTCAACGGCCTGCCGACCGCCGAACAGACCCAGCTCGCCTACCGCGCCCTCGGCGTCACGCTCTACTCGTCCGCCGTGTTCTGCTTCGCGCCCGAGATCGCCCTCGCCTTCCACCAGGCGCTCCGCAACGGCGACGACAGCACCGTGGAGAAGCTGCTGGACGGCTTCTACCGCCCCTTCGTCGAGCTGCGCGCGCAGGGCCGCGGCTACGCCGTCGCCCTCGTCAAGGCCGGCGTACGGCTGCGCGGACTGGACGTGGGGGAGGTGCGGCCCCCGCTGCACGAGCCGACCGAGGATCATGTCAAGCAGCTCGCCGAAGTGATCGAGCGCGGCTACGCGCTGCTTGAGGAGGCCAAGTGAAGGCGTCGGCATTCGTCTACCCCTGGGACGTCAACGGGGACCCGGAGGCGCCCGCGCGGATCGCGGCGCTCGGCGTGGAGCAGGTGACGCTCGCCGCCGCCTACCACTCCACGCGCGCGCTCACCCCCCGCCACCCGCGCCACCGCATCGTCACCGCCGAGCACGCCGCCGTGCACTACCCGGCGGACGACCGCTGGGACGGACGGGAGCTGCACCCCTACCCGGCCGGTGACTGGGCCCCAGGTGACGCCTTCGGCGAGGCCGCCGCCGCGCTCACGGACGCCGGCCTGGAGGTGCACACCTGGGTCGTCCTCGCGCACAACTCCCGTCTGGGCGCCGAGCACCCGGGCACCTCGGTCGTCAACGCCTACGGCGACCGCTACCCCTGGGCGCCGTGCATCGCGCAGCCCGCCACGCGCGCGTACCTGACCGACCTGGCGGCGGAGGCGGCCGTACGGCCCGGGGCGCGCGGCACCGAACTGGAGTCCCTCGGCTGGTACGGCCTCCAGCATCTGCACGCCCACGACAAGACCGGCGGCGTCGGCCTCGGCGACGCCGGGCAGTACCTGATGGCGCTGTGCTTCTGCCCGGCCTGCCGGGAGGGCTACGGCCGGCACGGCCTGGACGGCGACGAGCTGGCCGCCGCCGTACGCACCGCGCTGGAGCCGGTGTGGCAGGGGGTGACGCCCTCCGACGGCGGCTGGACGGGCGTCGAGAAGCTCCTCGGCGAGACGCTCGCGAACACCACGCGCGCGTACCGGGACGAAACCGCCCGCACGCTCCAGGAGACGGCGGTCCGGGCCGTGCGCGAGGCCGCGCCCGAGGGCTTCCAGGTGCTGTTGCACGCGGACCCGGTGTCCTACCACGTCGGCGCCAACCCCGGGGTCGACCCGGCGCACATCCTGTCCGTCGCGGACGGTGTGGTCGTGCCCTGCGCGGGCGGCACCGGCACCCTGACGCCGTTCGCCCGGCAGGGCAGGGAGGGCGCGGTCATCGCCGCCAACTTCACTGTCGTCTCCGGCATGGGCGGCAGCCCCGGCACCCTCGCCGCCGACGCGTCCGAGGCACGGGGGCTCGGCGCCACCGAACTGCGGCTGTATCACGCCGGGTTGGCGTCCGACGACGACCTGGAGACCGTCCGTTCCGCTCTCGCCGGGCGCTGAAACAGCGGGGCCGCCGTCACCAGCAGGGCCACGCCCAGGGCCACCAGCACCAGCCGGTGGCTCACCAGCTCGACCAGGGCCGCCCCGGCGGCCAGCCCGACCACGTTCGGCGTGTACACGAGCGTCGTGGCCGTGGCGGTGACCCGGCCCAGCAGCGGACCCGGCGTCTCGCGCTGCACCGAGGTCAGCGCGGCGATCAGCACCGCGGGCAGCCCTGCCCCGATCGCCGCGCTGCACACCAGCGCCAGCGGGTCGGACGGCACCGCCCGCAGGGCCACCGCGACGGCCAGCAGGGCGATGCCGTACGCCGCGAAGCGCCGCTCGCCCAGGCGGCGCAGGGCGCTGCCGGAGAGCAGGCCGACCGCCACCGACCCGGCGCCCTGCACGGCGTACAGCACACCGGCGTAGGCCGGGGAGCGCCCGAGGGCGTCGACGACGGCGTAGGCCATCGCCCCGTTCAGGCCGGCGCACAGCATGGTGGCGCCGCCCGCCAGCACCAGGGGGCGCAGCACGGGGTGCGCCCACAGGTGGCGGGCGCCCTCGGCGGTGCGCTCCCGGCGGGTGCCGGTGGGCGGCGCGGGCTTGTCCTCCCGCACCCGCAGCAGCGCGTACAGGCCTGTGGCCAGGACGAACGTCGCCGCGTCCAGGAGGGCGACGCTCGCGCCGCCGTATGCCGCGTACAGGCCCGCGCCCGCCAGCGGGGCCAGGAGTTTCATGCCCTCGGTGGCCGTCATGCGCAGGCCGTTGAAGTCGCCGAGCAGGGACGGGTCGACGGCGGTCGCCACGAGCGCCGACTCGGCCGCGTCGTGTACGACGCCCGCCGCTCCGTACACGAACAGCACCGCGTACAGCAGCCACAGGTCGCCCGGGGTGTCGACGCCCACGAGGGTGAGCAGGAGGGCGCTCAGGAGCAGGTTCACGCCGATCAGCAGGGGTTTGCGGCGGCCCCGGTCCGCGAGCGTGCCCAGCAGCGGTCCGGCCAGGGTCGGCAGCCACATGGCGAGCATGCACAGCGCGGCCAGGCCGTCCGAGCCGGTGAGGTCCTTGACCCACACGCCGGACGCCAGCCACAGCGCCGAGGTGCCGAAGCCGGAGACCACCACGCCGGAGAGGTAGAGCCCCGCGTCGCGATCGCGCAGTACACGCACCACGGGCCAGGTCGTTCTGTTCGTCATGCCTGGTCATCGTGGCGCTAAGGCCCGTGGGGAGAGATCGGGAAAGTGCCGTAGAAAACGGGCGGCCGGGCGATGAGTTCCGCCGTCGCGGTCGGTCTACCTCCCAGGAACGAAACCAGGAGGCACAGCGGATGACCGACACCACCCCGACCCTCGACCTCGGACCGCAGACGTGGGCCCTGGCGCACCTGGCCGAAGGCGTCACCGACGAGCAACTGGCGGACCCGACGCCCTGCCCGGAGTACACGGTGCGCAACCTGCTGGGCCATATGGTCGGGCTGACCGTCGCCTTCCGCGATGCCGGCCGCAAGGACCTGGGCGTCACGACCGACACCAGCCCGGACTCCGCCCTCCCGGACCTGGGGCCCGGCTGGCGGGAGGAGTGGCCCAAGGCCCTCGCCGAACTGGCCGAGGCCTGGCGCGACCCGGTCGCCTGGACCGGTATGACCCGGGCCGGAGGCGTGGACCTGCCCGGCGAGATCGCGGGGCTCGTCGCCACCGACGAGCTGGTGATCCACGGCTGGGACCTGGCCCGCGCGACCGGCCGGACGTACACCCCCGACCCGGCCGCGCTCCAGGTCTGCCACGACTTCCTCGCCGCGTCGGTCGACGACCCCAGCCGGGGGAGATCTTCGGCCCCGTCGTCCCCGTCGAGCCGGACGCGCCCCTGCTGGACCGGGCGGTGGGGCTGAGCGGGCGGGATCCGAGGTGGACGCGGCGGTGATGAGGCCGCAGGGCCGGGCACCGGCGAGGCGGCGGGAGGCGGTGGGCTGAGGTTCGGCCGTGGGGTTTGGGCGCTCGGGGAGTGCCCCGTGGCGAGGAACGCGTGACGGGAAACGGCCGACCGCGACCGGCCCGGGGCGTGGGTGGCGTGCCCGCGGGGCGGGCCGTCGGCCACGGTGGGCGTGGATCCGGTGGGGCGGACGGATCGCCGAGGCCTCCTGGGCCCGGGGGGGGGGGGGGNGTGGCGTGGGGGCCGGGCCCTGGGGACTCGACGTGGTTCCGTACGGCCCGGGAAGAATCAGGCGGCGCGTACGGCGAGGCAGCACGTAGCCTCCCCGCATGTCCCTCACCCTCACCGTCCTCGGGACGGCCTCCCCGCACCCGCGGCCCGACCGTCCCTGCTCCGGATACCTGCTGCGCGGCGGGGGCGCCGAGGTGTGGGTTGACGCGGGGCCCGGGACCTTCGCCGAGTTGCAGCGGCACACCGATCCGGCGCGGCTCACCGCCGTGTGGATCTCGCACCTGCACGCCGACCACTGTGCCGACCTGCTCTCCGCGGTGTACGGCCTGGCGTACGGCGGCCTCACCCCGCCCGCACCCGTACCGGTGTACGCCCCGGCGGGGTGCGCGCAGCGTCTCGCCGGGTTCTTCGGGCGGCCCGACGCGGACTTCCTGAAGGGCATCCTGGACTTCCGGACCCTGCACGACGGTCACCTGGCACACCACGGCGACCTGGTCCTCACGGCCCGGGCCGTCGATCATGACGTCGAGGCGTACGGCCTGCGTGCCGAGGCCGCCGGGCGGGTTCTCGCCTACTCCGGCGACAGCGGCCCCTGCCCGAGCCTGACCGAACTCGCCCGGGACGCCGACCTGTTCCTCTGCGAAGCCGACATCGACGAGCATCGCGAAGGCGAACAGGTTCATCTCACCCCCGAGGACACCGGCACGACCGCCCGCCGGGCGGGCGCAAGGGAGTTGCTCGTCACGCACGTCGGGCCCACGCTCACCCCCGAGGAGGCGACCGCACGAGCCGCCTCCGCCTTCGGCGGACCCACCGCCACCGCGCACCCGGGTCTCACCAGGAGCGTGTGAACGGCGGCACATCTTCTTCGTCAGAAGCATTGACGAAACAAACGCGCCCTCCTACCGTCATCGCGTCGTACTTCGTACGTCATATATGAGACGCGATACGCGAGATCCGATACGCGATCCCTCCGGGGACGCGAGATCCGAGAGGCGCGCATGACCTCTGTGCCCACGCCGATCCCCTCCCGCACGCAGTACGTGCTGGAGGGGATCAAACACCGCATCCTCACCGGGCAGTTGACGCCGGGCCAGGCGCTGGTCGAGACCGAGCTCGCCGCGCAGTTCGGGGTGTCGAAGACCCCGGTGCGCGAGGCGCTCAAGACCCTCGCCGGGACCGGGCTGGTCGTGATGAGCCAGTACAAGGGCGTCACGGTGCGCATGGTGGACGCGGACATGGCGCGCGAGGTCTACGACGTCCGGCTGCTGCTGGAGCCCGAGGCGCTGAAGCGGGCCGTGCACCGCGGGGCTTCCCTGGAGGCCGCCCGCTCTGCGCTCACCAGGGCCGACGCCGCCACCGACACCGCCGAACGCTCCCTGGCCAACCGGGAGTTCCACCGCGCCCTGTACCTGCCGTGCGGCAACCCGCTGCTCGGCCGGATGCTCGACGAGGTCCGTGACCAGGCCGCCCTGGTCTCCGCCGTCGCGTGGGCCGCCTCGCCCTCCTGGGAGCGGGAGGCCGGCGAGCACCGCGAGATCCTCCGGCTCGCCCTCGACGGCGACGCCGACGGCGCGGCCCGCGCCCTGCACTCCCACATCGCGTCCTTCGTGCAGCGTGCTTTCCCCCAGGCAGGACTGGAACAGGAAGGTCAGGAATGAGCAGCGTGGCGTTCGAGACCCAGCGGGCGGCCCTGGCCGACGTGGTGGCGATCCCGGTGACGCCGTTCGCCGAGGACGGCTCCGTCGAGCAGGACACCTACCGGGCCCTGCTGCGCCGTCTGCTCGACGGCGGCATCACCACCCTCACCCCGAACGGCAACACCGGCGAGTTCTACGCCCTGACGCCCGAGGAGCGCCGGCTCGTCACGGAGCTGACGATCGACGAGACCGGGGAGCGGGCCGTCGTCCTGGTCGGTGTCGGGCACGACATCCCGACCGCCGTCGCCTCCGCCCGGCACGCCCGTGACCTCGGCGCCCAGATGGTGATGGTCCACCAGCCCGTCCACCCGTACGTCTCCCAGGCCGGCTGGGTCGACTACCACCGGGCCATCGCGCAGGCCGTGCCGGAGCTGGGCGTCGTTCCGTACATCCGCAACGCGCAGCTCCCCGGTGCCCGGCTCGCCGAGCTCGCCGACGCCTGCCCGAACGTCATCGGCGTGAAGTACGCCGTCCCGGACGCCGCCAGGTTCGCCGCCTTCGCCCGCGACGCCGGGCTGGAACGGTTCGTGTGGGTGGCCGGGCTCGCCGAGCCCTACGCGCCCTCCTACTTCTCCGCGGGCGCCACCGGCTTCACCTCCGGGCTGGTGAACGTCGCCCCGGCCGTCTCCCTGAACATGATCGAGGCGCTGCGCTCCGGCGACTACCCGGCCGCCATGAAGGTCTGGGAGCAGATCCGCCGCTTCGAGGAGCTGCGCGCCGACAGCGGCTCCGCCAACAACGTCACCGTCGTCAAGGAGGCCCTCGCCTCCCTCGGCCTGTGCCGCCGCGAGGTCCGCCCGCCGAGCAGGCAACTGCCCGAGAGCGAGCGGGCCGAGGTCGCCGCGATCGCCGCCGGGTGGTCGATATGACCGACCGGAAGCCCCCCGAGGAGCTGCGCAGCCACCAGTGGTACGGCACCGAAGGGCTCCGTACCTTCAGCCACCGGGCCCGCACCCGCCAGCTCGGCTATCTGCCCGAGGAGCACCTCGGCAAGCCCGTCATCGCGATCCTCAACACCTGGTCGGACATCAACCCCTGCCACGTGCACCTCAGGGACCGTGCCCAGGCGGTCAAGCGCGGTGTCTGGCAGGCGGGCGGTTTCCCGCTGGAGTTCCCGGTCTCGACCCTGAGCGAGACCTTCCAGAAGCCGACCCCCATGCTCTACCGCAACATGCTCGCCATGGAGACGGAGGAGCTGCTGCGGTCGTACCCGGTCGACGGGGCCGTACTGATGGGCGGCTGCGACAAGTCCACGCCCGCCCTGCTCATGGGCGCGGCGAGCGCGGACCTGCCGGCGGTGTTCGTGCCGGCCGGGCCCATGCTGCCGGGCCACTGGCGCAACGAGGTCCTCGGTTCCGGCACCGACATGTGGAAGTACTGGGACGACAAGCGGGCCGGCGTCATCGGCGACTGCGAGATGCAGGAGCTGGAGAGCGGCCTCGCCCGCTCGCCCGGCCACTGCATGACGATGGGCACGGCCTCCACCCTCACCGCCGCCGCCGAGGCCCTCGGCGTCACGGTCCCGGGCGCCTCCAGCATCCCGGCCGTGGACTCCGGGCACGACCGGATGGCCGCCAGGGCGGGCATGACGATCGTCGACCTGGTCCACAAGGACCGGAAGCTGAGCGACATCCTCACCGCCGACGCCTTCCACGACGCCGTGACGACCGTCCTCGGTCTCGGCGGCTCCACCAACGCCGTGATCCACCTGATCGCCATGGCCGGCCGCGCGGGCGTCCGCCTCACCCTCGACGACTTCGACCGCATCGCCCGCACGGTCCCGGTGCTGGCCAACGTACGGCCCGGCGGACAGACGTACCTGATGGAGGACTTCCACTTCGCGGGCGGTCTGCCCGGGTTCCTCTCCCGGATCACGGACCTGCTCCACCTGGATCGGCCGACCGTCTCGCACGACACGCTGCGGGAGCAGATCGCCGGCGCGCAGGTGCACAACGACGACGTCATCCGGACCCGGGACAACCCGGTCGCCGCCGAGGGCGGGGTCGCCGTGCTGCGCGGCAACCTCTGCCCGGACGGCGCCGTCATCAAGCACATCTCTGCCGAGCGGCACCTGCTCAAGCACACCGGGCCCGCCGTCGTCTTCGACGACTACAAGACCATGCAGCGCACCATCAACGACCCGTCGCTCGGCATCACGCCGGACCACGTGCTCGTGCTGCGCAACGCCGGCCCCAAGGGCGGTCCGGGTATGCCCGAGTACGGGATGCTGCCCCTGCCCGACTACCTGCTCAAACAGGGAGTCCGGGACATGGTCCGCATCTCCGACGCCCGGATGAGCGGCACGAGTTACGGCGCCTGCGTGCTGCACATCGCTCCCGAGTCGTACGTGGGCGGACCGCTCGCCCTCGTCCGCACCGGCGACTCCATCACCCTCGACGTCGAGGCGCGCACGCTCCACCTCCACGTGGACGACGAGGAGCTTGAGCGGCGCAGGGCGGACTGGACACCGCCGCCCACCCGGTACGAGCGCGGCTACGGCGCGCTCTACAACGAGCAGATCACGCAGGCCGACACCGGCTGCGACTTCGAGTTCCTGGCCCGCACGGGCAAGGTGCAGGACCCGTACGCGGGCTGAACCACCGCACCACCCCGGCACCACCTTTGCTCCTCAGCACGACCCGGCACGACCCTGCCCGGGAAGAAAGCGCTTCCCGCGCACTGACGCACGACGTACCACGACGTACTGAGAACGGAGAACAGTCATGGCCCAAGCCGCAGCCGTGGCGAAACCGCCCGCGCCACCCCGGCGGCGCCGGGCCTCCGCCACCCCGCGCAGGCTCCCGTACCTCCTGATCGCACCGGCCGCCCTGCTCATGCTGGGTTTCATCGCCTACCCGGTCATCAGCGTCTTCTACTACAGCCTGCAGAACTACAACCCCACCAAGCCGTGGCGGAACGGATACGCGGGCTTCGACAACTTCGTCCACGCCTTCACCGAGGACCCGGTCTTCTGGGACACCCTCGTCTTCAGCGCCAAGTGGGTCTTCGTCGAGGTCGGCCTGCAGCTGCTGTTCGGTCTCGCGCTGGCCCTCATCGTCAACCAGACCTTCGTGGGCCGGGGCCTGGGACGCGCGATGGTCTTCTCCCCGTGGGCCGTCTCCGGCGTGCTCACCTCCGCGATCTGGGTGCTGCTCTACAACTCCCAGACGGGCATCACCCGTTACCTCGCGGACATGGGCATCGGCTCCTACGGGACCAGCTGGCTGTCGGACACCTCCACGGTGTTCCCGGCGGCGATCGTCGCCGACCTGTGGCGCGGGGTGCCGTTCTTCGCGATCCTCATCCTCGCCGACCTCCAGTCCGTCTCGAAGGACCTCTACGAGGCCGCCGAGGTCGACGGGGCCAGCCGCCTCAAGCAGTTCTGGCACATCACGCTGCCCCATCTGAAGGACGCCATCATCCTGTCCACGCTGCTGCGCGCGGTCTGGGAGTTCAACAACGTCGACCTGCTCTACACGCTGACCGGCGGCGGCCCGGCGGGGGAGACCACGACCCTCCCGCTCTACATCGCCAACACCTCGGTCGACGCCCACAACTTCGGCTACGCGTCCGCCCTGACCACGGTCGCGTTCGTGATCCTGCTCTTCTGCTCGATGGTCTATCTGCGGCTGAGCAAGTTCGGAGGCGAGAGCAAGTGAGCGTCAAGGAAGCCACCAAGGCGGCGCCCGCTCCGGCGCCCACGGCCCCCGAACCGCCGCGTCCTTCCAAGGGGAGGCGCGCCTGGGACGAGGCGCCCCGCTGGCAGATCTACCTGCCCCTGGGGATCTACCTGGTCTTCACCCTCATCCCCTTCTACTGGATCCTGCTGTTCGCCCTGCGCCCGGCCGGCTCGACCTCGCTCGTGCCCTGGCCGATGACCTTCGACCACTTCGAGAAGGTCTGGACGGAGCGCAGCTTCGGCACCTACTTCGCCAACAGCGTCCTCGTCGGTGTCGCCACCCTGGTCATGACGACCCTGGTCGCCCTGGCCGGCGGCTACGCCCTCGCCCGGTTCGACTTCAAGATCAAGCGGGCGTTCATGCTGGGCCTGCTGTGCTCCCAGTTCGTGCCGGGCGCGCTGCTGCTGGTCCCGCTGTTCGAGATCTTCGCCGAACTCCAGATGATCAACAGCCTCGGCAGTGTCATCCTCGCCGAGACGGTCTTCCAGCTGCCGCTGTCGATGATCCTGATCAGCAACTTCATCAAGAACGTGCCGTACTCCCTGGAGGAGGCGGCCTGGGTGGACGGCTGCAACCGCATGACGGCCTTCCGGATCGTCGTGCTGCCGCTGCTGCGGCCGGGCCTGATCGCCGTCGGCTCCTTCGCCTTCGTGCACTCCTGGAACCACTTCCTGTTCGCCCTGATGTTCCTCAACAACCAGGACAAGCAGACCATCCCGGTCGGCCTGAACACCCTGATGAGCGCGGACAGCGTCGACCTGGGCGCCCTCGCCGCGGGCGGCATCATCGCGGCCGTGCCGGTCGTGCTCGTGTTCGCCTTCATCCAGAAGTGGCTGATCACCGGGTTCAGCGCGGGGGCGGTGAAGGGATGAGACTGCGCCAACTCGCCGTCGCGGCAGGGCTGGTGGGCGTGCTCTGCGTCCCCGCACACGCCGAGGCACGGGACATCGGCCGTGACACCCTGCCCGCGAACGACGGCTGGGCCTCCGAGGGGACGGGCACCACCGGAGGGGCCGCGGCCGACGACGCCCACGTCTTCACCGTGACCGACCGGGCCGAACTGGTCCGCGCCCTCGACGGCGGCAGCGACACCCCGAAGATCATCAGGATCGCCGGGACCATCGACGCCAACACCGACGACGACGGCGACCGTCTCGACTGCTCCGACTACGCCACCGGCGGCTACAGCCTGAAGAAGTACCTCGCCGCCTACGACCCCCGCACCTGGGGCGCCGCCAAGCCCAGCGGCCCGCAGGAGGAGGCCCGCCAGGCCTCCGCCGCCCGGCAGGCCGAGCGGGTCGTGCTGCCCGTCGGCTCCAACACCACGATCGTCGGGCTCGGCGACTCGGCCGTCCTGAAGGGCGCGAGCCTCCAGGTGCGCAACGCGGACAACGTGATCATCCGCAACCTCGACATCCGCGACGCCTACGACTGCTTCCCCGTCTGGCAGCCCAACACCGGCGGCCTCGGCGACTGGAAGACGGCGTACGACACGATCTGGCTGGCCGGCGCCACCCATGTCTGGGTCGACCACGTGACGTTGAGCGACAAGGGCCACCCGGACGCCCAGGAGCCCACCCACTTCGCCCGCAACTACCTCCGCCACGACGGACTGCTGGACATCACGAACGGCTCCGACCTGGTGACCGTCTCCTGGAGCCGGTTCGCCGACCACGACAAGGCGATGCTCATCGGCAACGGCGACACCGCCACCGGCGACCGCGGAAAGCTCCGGGTCACCCTCCACCACAACCAGTTCGAGTCGGTCGTCCAGCGCGCCCCGCGCGTCCGCTTCGGCCAGGTGCACCTCTACAACAACCGCTACGAGATCACCGACGACGACTACCGCTACTCCCTCGGCGTCTCCACCGAGTCGAAGATCTACGCCGAGAACAACGCCTTCCACGCCCCCGGCCACGTCGAGGTCGCCGACCTGGTCAAGAGCTGGAACGGCAGCGCCCTGCACCAGAGCGGCACGCTCTTCAACGGCTTTCCGGTCGACCTGCTCATGATCTACAACGCCTACAACTCGGGCAGCGAGCGCGACCTGACCGGCGACGTCGGCTGGACGCCCGCCCTGCACGGGCGGATCGACAGCGCCGCCGCGGCCGACCGGGCGGTGGCCCGCGGCGCGGGTGCGGGGAGGATCCCATGACCGGTCGCATGATCGACTCCATGAACACACCTCTGCCCGTCGTCCTCGCCGGCGCCCGGGGCCACGGCCGCTGGCACGTCGAGAACATCCGCCGCCTCCAGAAGCAGGGCCTCGTCCGGCTGGCCGGCGTCTGCGAACTGACGCCGCTGACCGAGGCGGAGCTCGACGGTCTGGGCACGCCCGAGCAGTCCGCCGACTTCGGCGCCCTGCTGGACTCCACCGGGGCCCGGATCGCCGTGATCTGCACACCGATCCCGACCCACACCGACCTGGCGCTCACGGCCGCCGAGCGGGGCGTGCACCTCCTGCTGGAGAAGCCGCCCGCCCCCTCGTACGCCGAGTTCCGCCGGATGGCCGACGGGGTCGCGGCGGCCGGGGTCGTCTGCCAGATCGGCTTCCAGTCGCTGGGCTCGCACGCCCTGCCCGCCGTCCGCGAACTGATCGCCGAGGGCGCCATCGGGAAGCTGGCCGGGCTCGGCGGGGCCGGTGCCTGGGTGCGGAACGAGGACTACTTCCGGCGGGCGCCCTGGGCGGGCAAGCGGCGGCTGAACGGCGTCGACGTGATCGACGGGGCGCTGACCAACCCGCTCGCCCACGCCGTCGCCACCGCTCTCGCCCTCGGCGGCAGCACCCGCGCCGAGGACGTCACCGGCATCGAGACCGAACTGCTGCGCGCCAACGCCATCGAGTCCGACGACACCTCCTGCGTCCGGATCACCACCGCGCAGGGCCACCCGGTCACCGTCGCCGCGACCCTGTGCGCCGAGCAGGCGGACGAACCGTACGTCCTCGTGCACGGCAGCACCGGCCGGATCACCTTCTGGTACAAGCAGGACCGCGTGCTGCTCCAGCGCGCGGGGCACGGCCCGGAGGAGTTCGAGCACGGCCGCACCGACCTGCTGGAGAACCTCGTCGTGCACCTCACCACCGGGGCGGACCTGCTCGTCCCGCCGGACGAGACCGGCGCCTTCATGAAGGTCGTGGAGGCCATCCGCACGGCCCCCGACCCGGCACCCCTGCCGGACACCGCCTGGCACCGCGTCCCCGGTGAGAACCGCCGGGTGGTGCCGGGCATCGACGGGCTCGTCGCGGCCGCCGCAGACACCCTCTCCCTCTACTCCGAGCTGGGCGCCCCCTGGGCCCTGACCTCGGAGCACCTGTCGAAAGAGGTGAGCACCAGATGACCAGCAGCAACGACACTGCGGTACTGCGTGTCGCGGGGCGGCCGGTCGGCCGGTACGTCACCCGGCCCGAGCTGCCGGCCCGGCTCTCCCCGCGCCCGTATCTGCACCCCGTCACCACCCTGGCCGGCACGGCGGTCACCGAACTGACCCCGGCCGACCACGCACACCACCTCGGCGTCGGTGTCGCCGTTCCCGACGTCGAGGGGTTCAACTTCTGGGGCGGGCGCACCTACGTCCGCGACCAGGGCCCGACCGAGCTGGACAACCACGGCTCCCAGCGGCACGTCGCCTTCCAGCTGCGCGACCCGGACGGCTTCGTGGAGGAGCTGCGCTGGGTCGCCCCGGGCGGCGAGCTGCTGCGCGAGCGCCGCACGGTCGCGGCCACCGAACTCACCGACCAGGCCTGGGCCCTGGACCTCACCTTCTCCCTCACCAACGTCACCAAGGACCCGCTGTCGATCGGCAGCCCCGCGACCAACGGGCGGCCGGGCGCGGCCTACGGCGGTTTCTTCTGGCGGGCCCGCAAGGAGTCGTCCGCGCCGGAGGTCTTCTCGGCCGGGGCCGAGGGCGAGGAGCGGGTCCACGGCCGCCCCGCCGACTGGCTCGCCCTGCGGGGCGGCACCTGGACGCTGGTCTTCGCCGGCGCCACCGAACAGACCCGCCGCGACCCGTGGTTCGTGCGCACCGAGGAGTACCCGGGCGTCGGTTCCTCACTGGCGCACGGCGAGCGGCTGCCGATCCCGCCCGGCGAGACCGTCGTCCGCCGGGTCGTCACCGTCGTCGCCGACGGCCGCCTGGACCGGGACGCCGCGGCGGCCCTCGTCCGCAAGGCGGTGAGCCCGTGACCACCGAGACCTACCGCAACCCGGTCCTCGACGCCGACTGGTCCGACCCGGACGTCATCCGCGTCGGCGACGATTTCTACCTCACCGCCTCCAGCTTCGGCCGCGTCCCCGGACTGCCGTTACTGCACTCCCGTGACCTGGTGAACTGGACCCTGGTCGGCCACGCGCTGGAACGGCTGGAACCGGCGGAGGAGTTCGAGAGGCCCCGCCACGACTGCGGCGTCTGGGCCCCGTCCCTCAGGTACCACGACGAACGCTTCTGGATCTTCTGGGGCGACCCCGACCAGGGCATCTTCCAGGTCAACGCCCCCGAGATCAGGGGCCCCTGGACCCGCCCGCACCTGCTGAAGGCCGGCAAGGGCCTGATCGACCCCTGCCCCCTGTGGGACGAGGAGACCGGCGAGGCCTATCTGGTCCACGCCTGGGCCAAGTCCCGCTCGGGCGTCAAGAACCGCCTCACCGGGCACCGGATGCGCCCCGACGGCACCGAACTCCTCGACGAGGGCAAGGTGATCGTAGACGCCGACCGCATACCCGGCTGGTTCACCCTCGAAGGTCCCAAGCTCTACCGGCACGACGGCTGGTTCTGGATCCTCGCCCCCGCCGGGGGAGTGGAGACCGGCTGGCAGGGCGCCTTCCGCTCGCGCGGCTTCTTCGGGCCGTACGAGGAGCGGATCGTCCTGGAGCAGAAGGACACCGACGTCAACGGCCCCCACCAGGGCGGCTGGGTGCGCACCGCCTCGGGCGAGGACTGGTTCCTGCACTTCCAGCAGCGCGGCCCCTACGGCCGGGTCGTGCACCTCCAGCCGATGCGCTGGGGTGGGGACGGCTGGCCGGTGCTCGGGGACGACGGCGCCCCCGTCGCCGTACACGAGAAGCCGGACCTGCCATCGCAGCCGCCGGCCGCGCCCGCCACCGACGACGACTTCCCCGGCGGACGGTACGGCCGCCAGTGGCAGTGGACCGCCAACCCGGGCGACGGCTGGGCCACCCAGCACTCCGGGGACGGGCTCCGGCTGACCTGCGTCCGCTCGGCCGACGCGCACGACCTGCGCAAGCTGCCGAACGTGCTCACCCAGCGGCTGCCCGGCAAACCCTGCACGGTCGAGGTGGAGCTGCGGCTCGACAGCGACGAGCCCGGGGCCCGGGCCGGTCTCGCGGTCCTCGGGGGCGCGTTCGGCTGGATCGGGCTCCAGCGGGCGCGGACGGGACC
>KE354240.1 GCA_000415505.1 Streptomyces afghaniensis 772 | reverse complement strand
TCCAGCGAGGCGAGCCCGTCGGCCGTCGAGCCGCAGGGCGAAGGCGAGTTCCCCACGTACCACTGGCCGTCAGCTCCAGCATCGACGGGTCGACGTCACGCAGTGGCGTCCACGGGCGGGGAGTGCGCGGCTCCGCCTCGGCGACGATACGGACGAGGTCGGCGGAGACGCCGGACACCAGTGGGCCCGAGGTGCAGTTGGCCAGCACGACAGCCGCCACGCCGTCCTCCACGCTGATGCTCACACTCGCCAGGAAACCCGGCAGGGATCCGCTGTGCCCCACGAGCAGCCGGCCGTGCCGACGCTGAATCTGCATACCGAGGCCGTAGGCGTCACCGGACATCACGTCCGCAGCT
>KE354239.1 GCA_000415505.1 Streptomyces afghaniensis 772 | reverse complement strand
GAGCGGGGTGTAGCGGGCGACGGTCGCGCGCCGCTCGTTGTCCGCTCACCCGGACGAGGACGTCGTGCAGCGCGTCGTCCGCACGCAGGGCCCCGTCCACGTCTCCGGTGCCGACGGCGGCGGCGAACCGCTGGTTGGCGGCGCGCATCGCCTCGATGTCCGCGGCACCCAGCCGGGGCACGGCGACCCGCGTCACGAGCTCGTGCATGGCGCCGACCACGGCGGCGGCGTCCCTGACGTCGGAGGCCACGAGCGGGGTCACCCGGGTGTAGCTCTGCGGCTTGCTCTCCAGCAGCCCCTCGTCCACGAGCCGGGAGAACGCCTCCCGCACCGGCGCCCGGGACAGCCCCAGCCGCTCCGCGAGCTCGGCGTCCCGCACCACCGCGCCGGGTTCGATCTCCCCGGCCACGATGGCGTCCCGGATCGCCTCGTACGCCCGGTCCCTGAGCAGGGTCCGGGGCACGGGCCGGATGGCCTCCATGGACTGAAATGTTAGATGTCAGTCCATGTGAGAACAAGGGCCCTGACAAGATCGTGGCCCGCACTCCCCTCGCGGTGCGGGCCACGGTCTCTCAGGCCGCCCAGGGCCAGTCGGCGTTCCGGGAGGCCTCGATCAGCGGAACCATCCGGAAGGCCGCGTCCGTCAGGCCTCCGAAGGTGTGCCGGTTCCCCGTTCCCGACGGGCCGTGGCCCGCCCGGTATCCGGCGAGGTTCCAGGTGTAGACCGGCACGTCGGCCGGGACCTGCTCGGTCGGGTCACCGCGGTGGTGGTGCGTGTACTGCTCGTCGGTGACGATCAGCACCCGGTCGTGCTTCCGGTAGTGCCGGCGCACCGCCTCGGTGGTGTCGGTGCCACCCAGATCGCCGAAGCGGCCGAGGATCTTCAGCACCGACTCGCCCTTGCGGAACTTCACGCGGTCGCTCGTCGAGCCGAACTCGACCAGGTCAGCGCACTCCGCCCGCAGCGCGAGCGCCGTGCCGAAGATCGCGGCGGCGTCGGCGCGGTTGAGCTCCGAGCGGTCGGACAGCCGCGACCAGAACATCGAGCCCGAGCGGTCCACGAGCACCAGGGTCCGGCCGGGCAGCGCGGGCACGTTGGCCAGCGAGTGGCCGAGCGCCCGCTCCAGCGCGTACGACCAGCGCAGCGACGGCGCGTGCTGGTACGCGGCGAGGTACCGGAAGGGGAACTGCCGCGAGCGCGCGACCTCCGCGGGGTCGCTGATCCGCGCGGCGACCCGCTCGGCCACCTCGTCGGACACCCCGGCCTCGTCGAAGTTCCGCAGGTTGCGCACGAGCGCCATGACGCCCATGGACGGAATCACGGCCTCCCAGGCCGCCTTGTCCATCGGCCCCTGGAGCCAGCCCGCCAGCGTCTCCCACGTCATCCCGGCCGCGGCCAGCCGCTCGGCACCGCCCTCGGCGGTCACGACCGCGCGCCGCTCGGCCACCGGCAGCGCCATCAGCTCGCGGTGGGCGGTGAGGACGCGGTCCGACGCGGGCGGCACCGCGGTGTCGGGGTGGTGCCGCCGGTCGAGGGCGTACCGGAACAGCTCGCCCTGCCAGGGCTTGTCCGGGTCCGGCGCGGCGTGCACGAGGTTGAGGATGTCGCCGAAGCGGTAGCCCTTGGAGGCGGTGTCGTACTTCAGCAGCGCCTTGCCGTGGTAGAGCCGGCGCACGGCGTCGGCGGTGCCGCGCTTGACCGGCTTGGGCACATTGCGGCCGTACGTCGCCGTCCAGTAGGCGAGCAGTTCGCCGGGCTCGTCGGGCCGCTGGAGCACGGAGGCGACGACCTGCCGGCCCGTCGGCCCGCCGGTCGCGCCCGCGTCCAGGCGGGCCTTGACGTACTCGGCGGCGCCGACGACGGAGGCCGTCCGCAGGTTGCCCTCGCCGCGCAGCCAGCCGAGCAGGCCGGCCGTCCACGCAGGGTCGGTGACGGCGAGTTCGCGCAAGAGCTTCGCGAAGCGGTCGTCGCGGTCGGCGCCGGTCTCGTAGAAGGTCTGCTGGGAAACAAAGTTGGACACGGCCAGCAGGAAGAGCTCGGAGCGTGCGTCACGCTCGCGGCCCCGGCCGCCCTCGTAGGTGCGCAGCACACGCCCGGTGGAGGTCACACGGGAGACGGGACGTGCCCGCGCCGCCTTGCCGTTGAATCGCGCCATGATGAATTCCCCCGAATTCTTTACAGGTTCCCGAATGCTTGAGAGGTTTCCGGGGGAAGCGCGCATGAAAAAGGTGGGCGCCCGAGGACAGAATTCGGCGACGGACTTATCCGGATGCTCTGCCGATTGAGCTACAGCGACCCGAAGTCGCTGACGGGATTCGAACCCGCAACATTCCGATCAAATGAAGTAACCGTTGCCTGCGCACCGGGCACCCACCCCATGCTGCGCCTCCCGAGATCAAGTCGGCGGCGGCGTCGGATTCTTTGGAAGAGAAGTAGCCGCTGCCATCGCACCGGGAGGTGCGTGACGTTGTGATCTCACTGTAGGAGGCGCAGTGCGGGACCTGCGAGTGAATTAATTACCGCTTCTGCCGCTTCCAGGGGCCGGTGATGGCGAGCAGGATGCCCGGGTCCTGGATGTTGGCGTAAAGGGTCTTGCCGTCGGGCGAGAAGGTGACACCGGCGAATTCGCTGTACTCCGGCTCCTCTTCGGTGCCGACGTTCAGGTCGTTGCGGGCGATCGGGTACGTGCGGCCGCTCTCGGTGGCGCCGAAGAGGTGCGAGACGCCCTCGCCGTCCTCGGCCAGGACGATGGCGCCGTACGGGGAGACGGTGATGTTGTCGGGGCCGTCGAACGCGCCGTCCTTCGAGGGGTCGGGGTTCACACCGAGCAGGACCTTCAACGTCAGCGTCCGGCGCTTGGGGTCGTAGAACCAGACCTGGCCGTCGTGCCGGCCGGGGCTCTCCTCGCGGGCGTACGAGGAGACGATGTAGGCGCCCCCGTCGCCCCACCACATGCCCTCCAGCTTGCGGGCGCGGGTGACCTCGTCGGCGGCGAACTGCTTGCGCACGGGGGTCGTACGGGCGTCGCGGTCGGGTACGTCCACCCAGTCGACGCCGTAGACGGTGCCGATCTTCGTGGCGCGGGACAGGTCGTCGACGAACTTCCCGCCCGAGTCGAAGCACTTGGGCGCCTGGAGGACACCGGCGTCGTCGGCGAGCTCGCGGAACTTCCCGGGGCCGTACGCGAATCCCTTGGGCGGGGTCCAGCGGTAGAAGAGGCCGTTGGGGCCGGCGGCGTCCTCGGTGAGGTAGGCGTGGCCGCGCCTGGGGTCGATGACGACGGCCTCGTGGTCGTAGCGGCCGAAGAACTTCAGCGGCTTGGGGCCGCGGTTGGCGCGCCGGTCGCACGGGTCGACCTCGAAGACGTAACCGTGGTCCTTGGTCATGCCGTTGACGCCGGCCTTGTCGGAGTTTTCCTCGCAGGTGAGCCAGGTGCCCCACGGCGTACTTCCACCGGCGCAGTTGGTGGAGGTGCCCGCAATGCCCACCCACTCGGCGACCCGTCCGTCGGGGCGTATCTCGACGACCGTGCAGCCGCCGGCGGCGGCCGGGTCGTAGACGAGGCCCTCGGTGAGCGGAACGGGGTACTTCCAGTTGGCGCGCGGGCCCTTCAGCTCGTGGTTGTTGACGAGCAGGGTGGTACCGCGGGGGCCGTCGAAGGTGGCGGTGCCGTCGTGGTTGGACGGCGTGAACTCACCGGACTCCAGCTTGGTCTTTCCGCTGTGGGTGATGATGCGGTACGTGAAGCCCGCGGGCAGGGCGAGGATCCCCTCGGGGTCCGGCACGAGCGGGCCGTAGCCGACACCGTGCCGTGCGTCCGCCGCGCCCTGCGCACTGTCGGTGTCGTAGGAGGCGAGGGCATTCGGCGCGGTGGCGAGGGCGCCGACACTGCCCGCCAGCGCGACACCGGCACCGGTGATCGCGGAGGTTCTGGCGAAGTCCCTGCGGGTGAGCGACATGGTGTCTCCTGTGACGGTGGATATGCCGTGGAGGGTGGCGGACCTCGATCACCGCCACCGTCCCGCTCATCCATGAACGCCGGTTGAACAACACCCCAGGGGCGCGGGGAACTGCGCGACAAGCCACAACGCACCCGCACCCGCAATACGAACTCAGCCCCCCTGCTGCGACCGCGCCTTGAACGCAGCCTTCCGCGCCTCCTTCGCAACCTTCTTGTCCGGATGCAACCGCCCCATCGCCTCCAGCACATCAGCCGTCGCGGGGTGCTCAACCCGCCAGACAGCCTCGAAAAACCCACCGTGCTGCCGCGCAAGCCCCTCGACCAACGCCCGCAACTCCTCGGAGTTCCCCTCGGCAGCCAGCTGCGCGGCCACCGTGTCGATGGTCAGCCAATAGACCATCGCCTCCGACGGCGGGGGCACATCCACCGCACCGTGCTCGGTCAGCCACACCCGGGCGAGCCCGCCCAGCTCGGCGTCATCGAGCACCTCCCGCAGCGCCGGCTCGGCCGAAGCACCCACCAGCGACAACGCCTGCTGACACCGCAACCGCCGCAGCGGCGCCCCGGCGTCCGAGCCCCGGGCCGCCGCCAGCAACTCCCGTGCCGCCGCGAGCGATTCCCGCCGCTGAAGCCACTGCTCCGTCTCGGCCTGCGCAGCACCCGGCGGGAACGCCGCCGTACCGTCGAGCAGCGCGTCGGCTCCCTTGTCCGCGAGGTCCCCGACGGCCGGCGCCTCGAATCCGGCCTCCAGCAGCCGGGCCCGCAGGCCGTAGAGCCCGAGCGGGGTGAGCCGGACCATGCCGTACCGGGAGACGTCGGTGTCGTCGACGGGCGCCGCGGGCTCCTCGTCGGCATCGGCCATGAGCGCCTCGTCCACGGGCTGGTACGCCACGAGCCCCACCGGCTCCAGCATCCGGAACTGGTCGTCCAGCCGCATCATCGCGTCGGACACCTGCTCCAGGACGTCGTTGGTCGGCTCGCTCATGTCGCTGGGCACGATCACCGACGCGGCCAGCGCGGGCAGCGGCACCGGAGCCCCGGCGGGCGTGTCCTCGCCGGCGGTCAGCAGGTAGAGGTTGCCGAGCACACCGTCGAGGAACTCGGCCTCGGCCTCCGGGTCCCAGTCGAGGGCGGAGAGGTCGACCTCGCCGTCCTCGGCCACGAGTCCGTCCAGGTCGGGCACGCTCGCGTCGGCGAGCACCGTCTCCAGGGCCGCGAGCCACACCGCGAGCACGTCCTGCGGCGAGCCGCCGGTGAGGAGCGCGAGGTCCTCGCCCGCCGTGACCGTGCCCTCCTCCTCGTCGACGATCTCGACGAGCCCGGTGTCCACGGCCACCCGCCACGCCTCGCTGGCGTCGGCGGCGGCGTCGTCCCCGCTCAGTCCGAGCGCCTCGGCGGCCGCGGGCAACTGCTCGTCGACGAGCCCTCCCCCGGCGTCGACCCGGGTCTCCGGCCCGGCCCAGCGGGCCAGCCGGGCGGCCCGGGACAGCAACGGCGTGGACAGCGCGTCGCGCGCCAGCTCCGCTTCGGAAGTCAGCCGCACCGGCGGCAGGGGGGAGCTGTCTGACATCGGGGGTTTCTCCTAGCGGCGCCTCATACGACTCAGCCGCTCAGCCTAGACGGATTTACACCCATGCCGCCTACTTCATGTCCCCGTCAGGTGCTGTACATGGCCGAAACCTTGACAAGTGACCTGAGCAGGCTGGAGATTGACGCGCGTAGAAGTCGGCGGACACTTGTTCACCGGGTCGGCCCCACCAGTCCCGCCGTCCACCGTCCTCTACGCGCGTCACACCGCCCGCCCCACAGGTAGCGGCAGACAGTCCACGCACCACCCTCGTCCCGGCGCCCTGTCACGTCCCCGGAGGGATTCCCGTTGCCGAGCAAGTCGTCCGCGCGCCTCGCCGCGCTCACCGTCGCCGCCGTGTGCTCCGCGGCATCCACGATCGTCCTCACCACCCCTGCCCACGCGGACTCGGTCCGCATCCACGACATCCAGGGCAGCACCCGGATATCCCCGTACGCCGGCAAGCAGGTCACCGATGTGACCGGAATCGTCACCGGCATCCGGACCTACGGCTCGTCCCGCGGCTTCTGGATCCAGGACCCGGACCCGGACGCCGACCCGGCGACCAGTGAGGGCGTCTTCGTCTTCACCAGCTCGACGCCGAAGGGGGTCGCCGTCGGCGACTCCGTCACGGTCAGCGGCACGGTCTCGGAGTACGTCCCCGGCGGCACCGCCTCCGGCAACCAGTCCCTGACGGAGATCACCAAGCCGACGACCACGGTCGTCTCCAGCGGCAACCAGCTCCCGGCCGCCACGACGATCGACGCCAGGTCGGTCCCCGCCGCCTACGCGCCGGCCGGCGACACCACGGCGAACGGCTCGATCAACGCCCTGCCACTCAAGCCCTCGAAGTACGCCCTGGACCACTACGAGGCCCTGGAGGGCATGACCGTCCGCGTCACCGACACCCGTGTCGTCGGCGCCACCGACCCGCACAGCGAACTCTGGGTGACGGTGAAGCCGCACGAGAACCGCAACCGCCACGGCGGCACGGTCTACGGCTCCTACGACGCCCAGAACACCGGCCGGCTCCAGATCCAGTCCCTCGGCTCGACGGCGGACTTCCCGAAGGCGAACGTCGGCGACACGCTCACCGGCACGACGGCGGGCCCGCTGGACTACAACCAGTTCGGCGGCTACACCCTGGTCGCGAGCGAACTCGGCACCCTCGAGTCCGCGGGCCTGAAGCGCGAGACGACGCGCAAGCAGCGCTCCTCGGAACTCGCGGTCGCCACCTACAACGTCGAGAACCTCGACCCGACGGACGACACCTTCGCCGAGCACGCCTCCGCGATCGTGAACAACCTCAAGTCGCCGGACATCGTGTCCCTGGAGGAGATCCAGGACAACAACGGCGCGAAGAACGACGGTACGGTCGCCGCCGACCAGACCATGACCAAGCTGATCGACGCGATCGTCGCGGCCGGCGGCCCGAGGTACGACTGGCGCTCGATCGACCCGGCCGACAACACGGACGGCGGCGAGCCCGGCGGCAACATCCGCCAGGCCTTCCTCTTCAACCCGGAGCGGGTCTCCTTCACTGACCGCGCGGGCGGCGACGCCACGACGGCGACCGGCGTGACGAAGATCCACGGCAAGGCGCACCTGACGCTCAGCCCCGGCCGCATCGCGCCCGCCGACGAGGCCTGGAAGAACAGCCGCAAGCCGCTGGCCGGCGAGTTCGCCTTCCGCGGCCGCACGGTCTTCGTGATCGCCAACCACTTCAACTCCAAGGGCGGCGACCAGGGCCTGACCTCCCAGTACCAGCCGCCGGCCCGCAGCTCCGAGACCCAGCGCCACCGGCAGGCCACGCTGGTGAACGCCTTCGTCAAGGACATCCTCGACACCCAGAAGAACGCGGACGTCATCGCCCTGGGCGACATCAACGACTTCGAGTTCTCCGGCACCACCAAGCTCCTCGAAGGCCGCGGCGAACTCTGGTCGGCGATCAAGTCGCTGCCCAGGAGCGAGCGTTACTCGTACGTCTACCAGGGCAACAGCCAGGTCCTCGACCAGATCCTGATCAGCCCGTCGATCCGCCGCGACTGCGACTTCGCGTACGACAGCGTGCACGTCAACGCGGAGTTCAACGACCAGATCAGCGACCACGACCCGCAGGTCCTGCGCTTCCGCCCGTAATCACGGGCCAGGGGCCGGCTGCACCATGGGTCCAGCCGGCCCCAGGGCACACCCCACTCATCCGGACACGAGCCCCAGGGCATGCCGGTACCGGCTCCCGCTCACCGCGCCCACCCCCGGGTACGTCCGCACCCGCTCCCACATGTCGGTCCCGGGCGCCGCCAAGGCCTCGTCATAGGCCTGATCGCTCTCCCACTCGGCGTAGTTCAGCACGTGCCCGCCATCGGTACTCAGATGGAAATGGGCGGAGATCAGCCCGGCGTGGTCCTCCGGATCGTCCCCCAGGGCCTTGAGCACGAGATCGACCCACTCCTCGCGCCGCTCCCCGGCCCCTTCCTCGAAGTCGATCCGCACGGTGACGATCAGTCCCGGCACCCGCACGTCCCCCATGTTCCGCTCCCGGCTGCGATACCGCCGGTACCGGCCGAGCCCCACGCGCTCGATCCCCGGCACGGCGGTGTCGATCTCGTCGACCCGCTCCTGCCGATGAGTCTTGACGAAGGCCTCGTATCCCTGCTCGCTGCTCCACTGCGAGTGATGCATCAGCGTGGAGCCGTCGTGCCCCGTGTAGACGTGGTAGCCCAGCAGATCACCGGTGGGCCACGGCCGCCGCTCCCACGTCCGCCCGATCACCTCCACGGTCTGCTGCTGCCGCTCGGGTGTGCCGACTCGCCAGGTGCTGAAGAAGGGAGCACCGATCCGGGGGTCGGTGAGGTCGGGGTGCTGCTCGGTTCGACGGCTCATGGAACACTCCAGTCGTATGCGCCGGTTGCTGCACACCCCACCTTTCAACCTCGACCAAGCTTGAGGTCAAGCGGGGTTGCTGCGCAGCCCGACACCTACCGCTGGAGTCGGGTGGGTCCGCAACCCGGCGGAGCCGGGTGCCGCTGCGCCCACCCGTGCCGCCCTCAGCGGCACGATTGCCCGCAGCCAGGGCAACCACGACGCACCCCGCACCCGCGTACGCACGGAAGGGGACGTGTCGGGGGGTGTCCGCCCGCAGCGGTTGGCGCGTCAACGCCAGTCAGTCGGTAGGTGACCCCATCGCGCCGTTCCGAGGACGGACACCCCCCGCGCGGCCCCGACCCACCACCCGGCGAGCAGGCGCTACGCGCACCCCCACCCCGCTCAGCGATGCACGAGATGCCAGAGACGTCCGTGAGCGGCCTGCTGCCGACGCCGCAACACCCCGACAGTCACCACCACAGCCCCCGCAGCCGCCCCGGCAACCAGCACCGGCTTGGGATGCCGAGGCCCCGCATGCGTCACATGCGTCGCCTTGTCCTGCACCGTATGCCCGGCCTGCGCGGCGCTGCTGCGCAACTGCACCGTCATCGCCCCGGCCTTGTCCCGCAGATCGGCCGCCCGCGCCCGCGCACGCCCCTTCACATCCGCCTTCCCCGCCAGCTCTTCCACCGTGTTCCCGAGTTCACCACGGGTCCGCTCGATCTGCTGCCGCAGCTCGTCGGGCCCCTTGGCCCCACCCGTCGCGTCCGTCATCGATGTGCCCTTTCCTTGATCTCCTCCACGTCCGCCCTGACACTGCCGAGAGCCGCCTCAGGCGTGGGAGGCGTGGCCCGGCGCAACTGCGCCCGGCCGGCAGCGCCCAGCACGGCCGCGATCACGAACAGCACCCCCGTCACGATGAGCGCCGCGGCCCAGACGGACAGCACCAGCGAGAGGGCGGCGACCCCCGTCCCGGCCAGCGCGAGCAGCCCGGCGTAGGCGACGGCACCCGCCGCACCGAGCAGCCCACCGCCACGCCCCGCACGCCGCCCCTTCTCGGCCAGTTCTTCCTTGGCCAGAGCAACTTCCTGCCGCAGGAGCCGGGAGAGCTGCTCCGTGGCCTGTGAGACGAGCTCGCCCACGGAGTGGTGCTCGTCGTGCACGGCCCGATGATCGATGGTCCCGGTCACGGTGTTCCGCCTCCTCTCGAAGTAGGAACCCCCGAGTACCCGGCCCATCCCCGGCTACCCCTGCGGACGGCCTGCCTGGACTCCCCGGAGTCGGCACGGCCGGAAAGCGTCTCTTAGGAATACCAGGTAGCAGAATTAACTAGAGCTACACAGTCATGCTGCCGACACTACTCACATGACGACCCCCTTCGGCCGCGCCCTGTGCGCCATGATCACCCCGTTCACGACGTCCGGCGCACTGGACCTCGACGGCGCCCAGCGCCTCGCCGCCCACCTGGTCGCACAGGGCTGCGACGGCCTCGTCCTGTCCGGCACGACGGGCGAGTCACCCACCACCACGGACGCCGAGAAGTCGGCCCTGATCGCAGCCGTCCGCGAGGCCGTGGCCGACCGGGCGTCGATCGTCGCGGGCGTCGGCACGCCCGACACCCGCCACACCGTCGACCTGGCCCGGGAGGCGGAAAAGGCGGGCGCGGACGGCCTGTTGGTGGTGGCGCCGTACTACAGCAGACCCCCGCAGGACGCGATCGAGGCGCACTTCCGCGAGATCGCCGACGCCAGTGAGCTCCCGCTCATGCTCTACGACATCCCGAACCGCACCGGCGTCCGAGTCGAAGCGGAGACGATCCTCCGCCTCTCCGCGCACCCCATGATCGTGGCGGTCAAGGACTGCTCCTACGACTTCCTGGCCGCCCAGAAGGTGCTGGCCCGCACGGACCTGGCGTACTACGCGGGCTGCGACGAGCACAACCTCGCCCTGTACGCGGTGGGCGGGGCCGGCTACGTCAGCACGGTGTCGAACGTGATCCCGGCCCGGCTGCGAGCCGTCCTGGACGCGTTCGACGCGGGCGACACGACCCGGGCGGCCCGCCTCCAGCAGCAGGCCACCCCGCTCA
Organism: Streptomyces afghaniensis 772; assembly: GCA_000415505.1. Lineage (GTDB taxonomy): Bacteria > Actinomycetota > Actinomycetes > Streptomycetales > Streptomycetaceae > Streptomyces > Streptomyces afghaniensis. The sequence goes on along the minus strand of KE354239.1, from coordinate 23,412 downwards.
TCGAGGCGATCATGTCGGCGGGCCTGCCGGGCACGGTGACGACGAAGGCGCTCCTCACCGCCCTGGACCTGCCCGCGGGCCCGGTCCGCGCCCCGCTCCGGCCGGCCGGCCCCGCCACGGCCGACGCCCTGCTGGCGCTCCACGCGGACCTCACCCGGACCTGATCACCGCTCCGCGAACACCGGCTCCCACCGCCCCTCGGTGTTGTCCTTGGGCGACCGGAAATCACTGAGCGGGGTCGTCTTCTCGCCGCCGATGGACACCAGCACCAGCCGCTGGTGGTACTCGTTCCCGTCCGGCCCGATGTCCCAGGCGACGAGCGAGTTTCCGTCCGCCCAGGCGAGCAACTGCTGCCCGCGTACCTCGCGCTGCTTCCCGGTGCGCGCGTCGAGCACGAAGGACGACGTCTTCCACTTCTGCCCCGCGAACGGGCCGGCGACGAGCTGCCCGTCCGGCGACACGCCCGCGTCGACGGACCAGTCCCGGTACCGTTCCAGCTCGGGGGCGGGGACTTCCTTGCCGGTGAAGTCGTAGAACTTCTCGCCGGGTTCGGTGGGCATCCCCGACCAGACGAGACGGCCGTCGCGGGTGAACGCGAAGTCCTGGCGCGAGTTGATGAACACTTCGGGATTGTGCGCACCCCCGCCGATCTCCACCCCCGCCCAGGAACTGCTTCCGGAGGCCACGTCGATGACGTGGAACCCGGTCCGGTCCGACTGCATGAAGGGGGCGTCCCAGCCCTCCGACCCGTCGATCTTCACCCGGCGGTCGGGGTTCTTGCTGTACGTCGTCGCGACGAGCTTCCTGCCGTCGGTGGAGAACTCCACCCCAGCCACCGGCCGGTCGACCGGGATCCACCGCTTGACCTGACCGCTCGCCAGGTCGAGCAGCCCGATACGCGGCACGGGCAGGTCCCGTTCGAGAACGGCGGCGGTCGTCATCCCGGGGGCGACGGCGACGTACGACCACCGGTCGTCCTTCACGTACTTGTTCGTCTTCGGGTTCAGCAGCCAGTACGTGCGCCTGGAAACGGCACGGTCGGCGGACTGCTCGACGATCGATCTGGTGAAGTACGCGGCCAGGGCGACCCGGCCGGCCGCGATCAGATCGCGCGGCGGCGACTGGTCCGGACGGGCGGTGACGCCGGTCTGCTCCACGCCGCCCGAGGGACGAACGTCCTGCTTCCCCGAGTCCAGCATCGGCACGGCCACGGCGACGGCGACCACGGCGGCGGCCGCCGCGGCGGCGGAGGCGAGCCGGCGGCTGCGGCGGCGCCGGCGGACCGCGAGCACCCGGTCGGCGAAGCCGGGTGCCGCGGGCGGCTGCCCGTCGGCCTGGTCGCGCAGCGCGTCGCGCACGAGTTCGTCGACGTTCACTGACGCACCTCCACGGGCGAGTAGTCATGGGACGGCCGCTGTTCCGCGGCGGCCGGCCCCAGGGCGGCGAGCTCGGGGGCGAGGGCGCGCAGCCGGGCCAGGGAGCGGTGGGTGGCGGACCGTACGGTGCCGACGGAGCAGCCCAGGATGCGGGCCACCTCGGCCTCGGGCAGGTCCTCGAAATAGCGCAGCACGAGCACGGTGCGCTGCCGCGCGGTCAGCCGGGCCAGCGCACCCCGCATCACCAGGCGCAGCTCGGCCGCGCCGGAGGCGTCCGGGGCGGCGGAGGTCTCCGGCGGTTCGGCGACGCTCAGTTCGCGCCTCGGCCACTTCAGCCGCCAGCGGCTGACCTGCTGGCGGTAGAGGACCTGCCGGACATAGGCCTCGGGTTCGTCGATCCGGTGCCAGCGGCCCGCCGCCTTGATCAGCGCGTTCTGGAGCAGGTCCTCGCCCGCGTGCCGGTCGCCGCCGCTCAGCAGGACCGCGGTCTTCAGCAGCGCGGACGATCTGTTCGCCACGAATTCCCGGAAGCTCTCCTGCGCTTCGGCATCCATCGTCACCTTCGCTTTCCCCCGGGACGGACCCGCTGTCCGCCCCCGTACCCCTTGTGACGCGCGCGGGACTCTCCCGCTATGCCACCTGCCGGACACGAAAAACGGGCCGGGGCCCGTACCGCAAGTGTGCGCGGTACGGACCCCGGCCCGTCGAACTGCCGCTCAGTTCCAGGCGTACCCGTCACCGAACAGCAGCGTGTGCTCCAGCACGTCCTCCGCCGGGTCGTCGACCTGGCCGACGTTGACGTTGACCAGCCCGACCCGGTGGCCGTTGTGCGAGCCCGTGTTGGTCTCGTCGGCGTGCGCGGCCCCCGCCGGAAGCCAGCACACCGCCAGCGCCGTGACCGCCCCGGCCAGACAGCGCGCCACGGCCCGCCCCCGCTCGTTCCTCATGCCCCGGTCCTCGTTTCGTAGCTTCGGCTTCTGATCGGACACGGCGTCCACCCGTTCATAGGACCCTGCGCCCACCCGTTCATCTGCAAAAGCCACCACGAGGTCACGCCGGGTAACTCGTACGTGGCCGGTGACAACCAGGCACCGACCTCGTTCGCCGCCGACGTACACCATGTAAGCGTCACTGTCTGTGGTCCGCTTCCGAGCCACAGCTCCTTCCGTCCCTCCGAGGAGAACAGTTGCTTCTCAGCGATGCCGATGGGCTCTTCGCTGCCTTGGCTGCCCTGAAACTCCCACGCAGCGACTACGTGGTGTGCGGCTCTGCGGCCCTCTACGTACGCGGGTTACGCGCGCGCATGGGCGACCTTGATGTGCTCGCACGCGGCGAGGCCTGGCAGCGCGCCCTTCGTCTCGGCGCACCGGAGCCCACCATCTCCGGGTACGGACTCAGAGTCGTCCACCCGACTGCCTCGATAGAGATCGTGGACCGTTGGACCCCGGGTTGGTCAACGGACCGGCTCATCGATGATGCGGACGTCATCGATGGCGTCCCGTTCATGCGCCTGGGTGACATCCTGCGGTGGAAGATCGCCGCTGCCAGACCCAAGGATCACGCCGACATCACGGCCATCCGCCACCTCTATCGCGTCTGGACCGGTGAAGTGGAGCCGCTCTTCCCGCCGGCTTCCGAGCCCTCAGACGCCTGGCGAGGCACACGAGGCAATGCATGAGCGCCCTCCCGGGCCGGCCATGGGCCGTGGAAGGGCGCTCAACGATGACCAACGTCGACAGCTACGACAGCTCAGAAGCAGGTTCAGGACGTTGATCAATGAGGCGGCCGCAGGTCACGGCCGCCCGTGATCAGTTGTGGCTGTGCAGGATCTCGTTCAGTCCGCCCCACACCGCGTTGTTCGGCCGGGCCTCGACGGTGCCGGTGACCGAGTTGCGGCGGAAGAGGATGTTGGAGGCGCCGGACAGCTCCCGGGCCTTGACGATCTGGCCGTCGGGCATGGTGACGCGGGTGCCGGCGGTGACGTAGAGGCCGGCCTCTACGACGCACTCGTCGCCGAGGGCGATTCCGACGCCCGCCTCGGCGCCGACCAGGCAGCGCTCGCCGATGGAGATGATGACGTTGCCGCCGCCGGACAGCGTGCCCATGGTCGAGGCGCCGCCGCCGATGTCCGAGCCGTCGCCGATCACGACGCCCGCGGAGATACGGCCCTCGACCATCGACGTGCCGAGCGTGCCGGCGTTGAAGTTGACGAAGCCCTCGTGCATGACGGTGGTGCCCTCGGCGAGGTGCGCGCCGAGGCGGACCCGGTCGGCGTCGGCGATGCGGACGCCCTTGGGGGCCACGTAGTCGGTCATGCGCGGGAACTTGTCGACCGAGGTGACCTGGAGGTGCAGGCCCTCGGCGCGGGCGTTCAGCCGCACCTTCTCGAGGTCGTCGACGGCGACCGGGCCGAGCGAGGTCCAGGCGACGTTGGCGAGGAAGCCGAAGATGCCGTCCAGGCTCTGGCCGTGCGGCTTGACCAGGCGGTGGGAGAGCAGGTGCAGACGCAGGTAGACGTCGTGCGCGTCGATCGGCTTCTCGTCGAGCGAGGCGATGACCGTGCGGACCGCGACCACCTCGACGCCCCGGCGGGCGTCCGGACCGATCGCCGCGGTCGCACCGCCGCCGAGCAGCTCGGCGGCCTGCTCGGCGGAGAGCCGCTCGGTGCCGGACGGGCCGGGCGCGTCGGCCAGCTCGGGCGCGGGGAACCAGGTGTCGAGGACGGTGCCGTCGGCGGCGACCGTGGCGAGGCCGGCGGCCACGGCGCCGGTGGTACGAGGAGCAGTCGTGTCGGTCATGAGGGCAACCTAACCGGCGGACAGCGGTCGATGCGAACCGGTGCAGGGACGTCTCACGTGCCGGGCGGTACGTCCCGGTGCAGGTCGACGGCACACAGCGGCGTCCCCACCACCGGCCTCACTCCCCCGCCCCGCCACCACCCGCCCCAGCACCTCCCGGGCATACGCCTCGTCGTACGGCACCCCGGTCAGCAGCACCTGGAGACAGATCCCGTCGACGACCGCCACCAGCGCCCGCGCGGTCACCGGATCCGTACGCCGGGACAGCAGCTCGGCGACGCCCTCGGCCCACTCGGCGGCGACGGGGCGCAGGGCGGGCCGACGCAGGGCGGCGAGATAGAGCTCGTACTCCAGCTCGACGCCCGTGCGGTCGCCCGCGAGCCACTCCCCCATCCACGCGGCCAGCTCGGCGGCCAGGTCGGTCCGGGGATCCTCCAGCGCGCCCCGCCCGGCGACGACTTTGGCGAAGCCCTCGTTGGCCTGCCGCAGGGCGGCGACCAGCAGTTCGTCGAGGGTCTTGAAGTGGTACGTCGTCGAGCCGAGCGGCACATCGGCCTCGGCGGCGGCCGTGCGGTGGCTCAGCCCGGCGATGCCCTTCGCCCCGACGACCCGGATCGCCGCGTCGATGATCCGCTGCCGCCGCTCGGGGTCGTAGCGCCGGGGCATCAGTGGGCACCTCCCAGGTTCAGCACCACGACCCCGACGATGATCAGCGCGATCCCGGCGGCCTTGGCGCCGGTCATCCCCTCTCCCAGGAAGACGAACCCGATCGTGGCGATGGCGGCGGTGCCGGCACCGGCCCAGATCGCGTAGGCCGTTCCGACGGAGACGGTCTTCAGCGTCTGCGCGAGCAGCGCGAAGGAGACGAGGTAGCCGAGGAGCGTCAGCAGCGAGGGTCCGAGCCTGCTGAAGCCCTCGCTGTACTTCATGGCGGTCGTCGCACCCACCTCGGCGGCGATGGCCCCGGCCAGCAGCAGATAACCCATATGTACGAGCGTACACAACATCTGTACACCCGTACGCAACGAGGACGCGACGGGAGAAGAGATACCGCTTTCAACAAACGCCCCCCACGGGATCCCACTGGTCCACTACGGTGTCACCCGATCACACACCGGGCCACCACAACTGCGCCGCCGTCAAGGGTGCCCGCCGGAGGAAAAAGCGCATGTCAGAAGAGAAGTCCCGGCCCCCGCTGGACCGCCCGTGGGAGAGCGGCTGGGCCCCGGACACCACCCGGGCACCGGGGACGCGACGGCTCTGGATGGCAGGCGCTCTCGCCCTGGCCACCGTCACCGCGTGCGTGACGGCGATCGCCGTGATGGACAGCCGGACCGGCGAGCCGACCCCGTCGGCGGCGCAGCCGACAACCCTCAGCAGCTCGGCGCCGGGCGGCCTGATCTCCTTCGCGACGCCCTCCAAGGCGGGGAAAGCGCCCGCAAAGCACCACAAGCGCCCGTCCCCGACGCCCACCCGAAGCACATCGCCCCGCCCCGACGCCAGTCCGGAGCCGCACACGAAGGCGCCGAAGCCCCCGGCGTCCCAGAGGACTTCACCGAGCGCGAAGCCCCCGGCCGCCAAGAGCGGGACCTCCATACGCTCCGTCAACTACCCCGACCGCTACTGGCAGACCAGCGGCGGCTACGTCACCCTCGCCCAGGCCGGCTCGGCCTCGGCCCGCCGCAACGCCACCTTCGAACGGGTGGCGGGCCTGGCCGACCCCTCCTGCTACTCCTTCACCACGGCCGACGGCACCTACCTCCGCCACCGCAACTTCGTCCTGCGCGCGGAACGCAACGACGGCTCGTCCCTCTTCCGCAAGGACGCCACCTTCTGCCCCCGCCCCGCCAGTTACTCGGGCGCGATCATGCTGGAGTCGGCGAACTACCCGGGCCGCTTCCTCCGCCACCGCAACTTCCAACTCCGCCTCGAGCCGTACCAGTACGACGGCCTGTACCGCGCGGACTCGGCGTTCCGGCTGGTGGCCGGGCTGGACTGACAGGCGAACCGGACTGACACACGCGAAGGGGCGGCACCCCGGGAGGGTGCCGCCCCTTCGTCAGTCAGTGAACCTCAGACGTGGATCCCAGACGGGGTTCTCAGACGTTGAACCCGAGCGCCCGAAGCTGCTCCCGCCCGTCGTCCGTGATCTTGTCGGGGCCCCACGGCGGCATCCAGACCCAGTTGATGCGCAGCTCGTTGACGAGGCCGTCCGTGGCGGACTTGGCCTGGTCCTCGATGACGTCCGTCAGCGGACAGGCCGCGGAGGTCAGGGTCATGTCGACGGTCGCGATGTTCGACTCGTCGACGTGAATGCCGTAGATCAGGCCGAGGTTGACGACGTCGATGCCCAGTTCGGGGTCGACGACGTCCATCAGGGCCTCACGGAGTTCTTCCTCCGAGGCCGGCTTCATCTCCACGGTCTCGCTCATGCCGTCGTCTCCTTCTCGGCGTCGGCGCCGCCCAGCACCTGGGCCGTCGCGTCCTTCCAGGCCATCCAGCTCAGCAGGGCGCACTTGACCCGGGCCGGGTACTTGGACACCCCGGCGAACGCGACCGCGTCCTCCAGGATCTCCTCCATCGCGTCGTCGGGCACGAGCTTCCCCTTGGACTGCATCAGCTCCAGGAAGGTCTCCTGGATCTTCCGCGCGTCGGAGAACTCCTTGCCGACGAGGAGTTCGTTCAGTACGGAGGCCGAGGCCTGGCTGATCGAGCAGCCCTGGCCCTCGTACGAGACGTCCTCGATCTTCGTTCCGTCGTACTTCACGCGCAGTGTGATCTCGTCACCGCACGTCGGGTTGACGTGGTGCACCTCGGCGTCGCCATCCCGCAAGCCCCGCCCGTGCGGGTTCTTGTAGTGGTCCAGGATGACTTCCTGGTACATGGAGTCCAGTTTCACCGTTCAGCACGCCCTTCAGCCGAAGAAGTTCCGTACGTGCTCCAGGCCGTCGACCAGCGCGTCGATCTCGGCCGGCGTGGAGTACAGATAGAACGACGCTCGCGTGGTCGCAGGAATTCCGTACCGCAGGCAGACCGGCCGCGCGCAGTGGTGGCCGACCCGGACCGCGATGCCCTGTTCGTCGAGGACCTGGCCCACGTCGTGCGGGTGGATGTCCCCGAGGGTGAAGGAGATCGCCGCGCCCCGCTCCTCGGCCGTGGTCGGGCCGATGATGCGCAGGTCGGGGACCTCCAGCAGCCGCTTCACCGCGTACTCGGTGAGGGCGTGCTCGTGGGCGAGGATCTTGTCCATGCCGATCGAGTTGAGGTAGTCGATCGCCGCGCCGAGACCGACCGCCTGGGCGACCGGGGGCGTGCCCGCCTCGAACTTGTGCGGCGCCGGGGCGTAGGTCGAGGAGTGCATCGACACCGTCTCGATCATCTCGCCGCCGCCGAGGAACGGAGGCAGGTCCTCCAGCAGCTCCTGGCGGCCCCAGAGGACGCCGATGCCCGTCGGACCGCACATCTTGTGGCCGGTGAAGGCCACGAAGTCGGCCTGCAGGGCCTGCACGTCCAGCGGCATGTGCGGCGCGGCCTGCGAGGCGTCGATGCAGACCAGCGCACCGACCTGCTGGGCGCGGCGCACGATCGCCTCGACCGGGTTCTGGGTGCCCAGGATGTTGGAGACCAGCACGAAGGAGACGATCTTCGTCTTCTCGGTGATGACCTCGTCGATGTTGGACAGGTCCAGACGGCCGTCGTCGGTCAGGCCGAACCACTTCAGCTTCGCGCCCGTGCGCTGCGCGAGCAGCTGCCACGGGACGATGTTGGAGTGGTGCTCCATCTCCGTGATGACGATCTCGGTGTCGGAGTCCACGCGGTAGGGCTCGTCGGCCCAGCCCAGCATGTTCGCCACGAGGTTGAGCGACTCCGAGGCGTTCTTCGTGAAGATCACCTCGTCGCGCGAGGGCGCGTTGATGAACTCCGCGACCTTGTCGCGCGCGCCCTCGTACAGCGCCGTGGCCTCCTCGGCGAGGACGTGCACGCCACGATGGACGTTGGCGTTGTAGCGCTCGTAGTACTCGTTGAGGGCGTCCAGCACCTGACGCGGCTTCTGGCTGGTCGCCGCGTTGTCCAGGTACACGAGCTTCTTACCGTCGTGGACCTGGCGGTCCAGGATGGGGAAGTCCTTGCGGAGCGCCTCTGTGTCGAGGAGGCCCGGCAGCTGTGTCACGCGGATGCGCCACCCTTCGTGTATGCCTCGTAGCCCTCTTCCTCCAGCTTGTCGGCGAGCTCGGCACCGCCGGACTCGACGATCCGGCCGCCGGAGAAGACGTGCACGTGGTCGGGCTTGATGTAGCGGAGGATGCGCGTGTAGTGCGTGATCAGCAGGGTGCCGACCTCGCCCGTGTCACGGACGCGGTTCACACCCTCCGACACGACGCGCAGGGCGTCGACGTCGAGGCCGGAGTCGGTCTCGTCGAGGACCGCGATCTTCGGCTTGAGCAGCTCCAGCTGGAGGATCTCGTGGCGCTTCTTCTCACCGCCGGAGAAGCCCTCGTTGACGTTGCGCTCGGCGAAGGACGGGTCGATGTTGAGGCGCTCCATGGCCTCCTTGACCTCCTTCACCCAGGTGCGCAGCTTGGGGGCCTCGCCGCGGATGGCGGTCGCCGAGGTGCGCAGGAAGTTCGACACGGAGACACCCGGGACCTCGACCGGGTACTGCATCGCGAGGAACAGACCGGCGCGGGCCCGCTCGTCGACGGACATCTCCAGGACGTCCTCGCCGTCGAGGGTGACGGTGCCGCCGGTGATCGTGTACTTCGGGTGTCCCGCGAGGGAGTAGGCGAGGGTCGACTTGCCCGAGCCGTTGGGGCCCATGATGGCGTGCGTCTCGCCCTGCTTCACGGTGAGGTCGACACCCTTGAGGATTTCCTTCGTGCCGTTCTCGACCTCGACGGTGACGTGCAGGTCTCGGATTTCAAGCGTAGCCATGGGTGCCTCAGGACTCCTGGGTGAGGGAGACGAGCACGTCGTCCCCTTCGATCTTTACGGGATATACGGGGACGGGGCGCGTCGCGGGAAGGGCGTCGGGCTTGCCGGAGCGGAGGTCGAAGCGCGAGCCGTGCAGCCAGCACTCGATGTGGCAGTCGTCGACCTCGCCCTCCGACAGGGAGACGTTCGCGTGCGAGCAGATGTCGTGGATCGCGAACACCTCGCCCTCGGTCTGCACGATGGACACGGGCGTGCCGTCGAGTTCCACCCGCTTCGGGGTGTCCTCCTCCAGCTCGCCCAGTCCACAGGCGCGTACGAAGGTCATCCGACTGCCGCCTCCAGCTCCTCCTCGATCTTGGCGATCAGGCGCTCCTCGATGTCGGGGAGGCCGATCTGCTGGACCAGCTCGGCGAAGAAGCCGCGGACCACCAGACGGCGGGCCTCGTGCTCCGGGATGCCGCGGGCCATGAGGTAGAAGAGCTGCTCGTCGTCGAAGCGGCCGGTGGCCGAGGCGTGGCCGGCGCCGACGATCTCGCCGGTTTCGATCTCGAGGTTCGGTACGGAGTCCACGCGGGCCCCGTCCGTGAGGACCAGGTTGCGGTTCATCTCGTACGTGTCGGTGCCCTCGGCCTTGGCCTCGATGAGCACGTCGCCGATCCACACCGCGTGGGCGCCGTCGCCCTGGAGCGCGCCCTTGTAGACGACGTTCGACTTGCAGTGCGGGACGTTGTGGTCGACCAGGAGGCGGTGCTCCTGGTGCTGGCCCTGGTCGGTGAAGTACAGGCCGAACAGCTCGGCCTCGCCACCGGGGCCGGCGTACTGCACGCGCGGGTGGAGCCGGACGACGTCGCCGCCGAAGGTGACGACGACGGACTTGAAGGAGGCGTCGCGGCCGACGAGCGCATTGTGCTGGGCGACGTGAACGGCCTTGCCGTCCCAGTCCTGGACGGAGACGACGGTCAGCTTGGCGCCGTCGCCCAGGAGGTAGTCGACGTTGGCGGCGAGCACCGCGTCACCGGTGTGGTCGATGACCACGACGGCCTCGGCGAAGGCGCCCAGCTCGATCACCTGGTGGCCGAAGGCGGTGCCGCCCTGGCCGTGCACCGCGATGCGGATCGGCTCGGTGAGGACGGTCTCCTTCGGGACGGTCACGACCGAGGCCTTCTCGAAGGCCGAGTAGGCCTGGGCGGCGACGCGGTCCACCGGGGTGCCCGCCTTGCCGAGCCGGGCGTCGTCACGGCCGACGGCCTCGACGGTGACGCCCTCGGGGGCCTGGACGTCGACCTTCACGCCGTCGCCGTTCGCCACGGCGGTGCCGTCGTGCAGCCCGCGCAGGCGCTCCAGCGGGGTGAACCGCCACTCCTCCTCACGGCCGTGCGGGACGGGGAAGTCCGCCACGTCGAAGGAGGGGGGCGCGCTCATGCGGGTGGCGACGGTCGACTCGGCCGCCACCGCGATCGAGCCGGTGGTGGTGGAGCCCACCGGGATGTTCTGGGCCTCAGCCATGGCTGTCGTAGTGCTCGCTTTCCGTTGCGTAAGGGGCCTGATGGGACTGCGGCGGGTGTTAGCCGACCGCGCCTTCCATCTGCAGCTCGATCAGCCGGTTGAGCTCCAGCGCGTACTCCATGGGGAGCTCCTTGGCGATGGGCTCGACGAAGCCGCGCACGATCATCGCCATCGCCTCGAACTCACTCAGACCGCGGCTCATCAGGTAGAAGAGCTGGTCCTCGGAGACCTTGGAGACGGTGGCCTCGTGACCCATGGACACGTCGTCCTCGCGGACGTCCACGTAGGGGTAGGTGTCCGAGCGGGAGATCGTGTCGACCAGCAGCGCGTCACAGAGCACGTTCGACTTGGAGCCCGCGGCGCCCTCGCCGATCTCGATCAGACCGCGGTAGGACGTACGGCCGCCACCGCGCGCGACGGACTTCGACACGATGTTGGACGACGTGTTCGGCGCCATGTGGACCATCTTGGCGCCCGCGTCCTGGTGCTGGCCCTCGCCGGCGAAGGCGATGGACAGCGTCTCGCCCTTGGCGTGCTCGCCCATCAGGTAGACGGCCGGGTACTTCATCGTCACCTTGGAGCCGATGTTGCCGTCGACCCACTCCATGGTCGCGCCCTCGTAGGCCACGGCGCGCTTGGTGACCAGGTTGTAGACGTTGTTCGACCAGTTCTGGATGGTCGTGTAGCGGCAGCGGGCGTTCTTCTTGACGATGATCTCGACGACCGCGGAGTGCAGCGAGTCCGACTTGTAGATCGGGGCGGTGCAGCCCTCGACGTAGTGCACGTAGGCACCCTCGTCGACGATGATCAGGGTCCGCTCGAACTGGCCCATGTTCTCCGTGTTGATGCGGAAGTAGGCCTGGAGCGGGATCTCCACGTGGACGCCCGGCGGCACGTAGATGAAGGAGCCGCCCGACCACACGGCGGAGTTCAGCGACGCGAACTTGTTGTCGCCGACGGGGATGACGGTCCCGAAGTACTCCTTGAAGAGCTCCGGGTGCTCCTTCAGGGCCGTGTCGGTGTCGAGGAAGATGACGCCCTGCTCCTCCAGGTCCTCACGGATCTGGTGGTAGACGACCTCCGACTCGTACTGCGCGGCGACACCGGCGACGAGGCGGTTCTTCTCGGCCTCGGGGATGCCCAGCTTGTCGTACGTGTTCTTGATGTCCTCGGGCAGGTCCTCCCAGGAGGCCGCCTGCTTCTCCGTGGAGCGCACGAAGTACTTGATGTTGTCGAAGTCGATCCCCGACAGGTCCGAGCCCCAGTTCGGCATGGGCTTCTTCTCGAACAGGCGCAGGCCCTTGAGGCGGAGCTTGGTCATCCACTCCGGCTCGTTCTTCTTGGCGGAGATGTCGCGGACGACGTCCTCGTTGATGCCGCGCTTGGCAGAGGCGCCGGCCGTGTCGGAGTCGGCCCAGCCGTATTCGTACTTGCCCAGGCCCTCGAGCTCAGGGTGGGCAGTCTCCGTGGGGAGAGTCATGCGGGGTTCCTCCCGGCCGTGCTTGCAGATGCGTTGTGGGAAATCTTGGGGATGAACGTCGTGCAGACGCCGTCGCCGTGCGCGATGGTGGCGAGCCGCTGTACGTGCGTACCGAGCAGCTCGGCGAAAAATTCCGTCTCCGCCTCGCACAACTGCGGGAACTGCTCGGCGACGTGGGCGACCGGGCAGTGGTGCTGGCAGAGCTGTTCACCCTTCTGCGGGTGGGGCGCACTGCGCGCCGTAGCAGCGTACCCGTCGGCGCTCAGGGCCTTGGCCAGGGCTTCCGTCCGCTGCTCGGGCGCGGCGGTCTCGACCGCCTCGCGGTACGCGCTCGCCTGCGCGGCGATCCTGGCGCGGGCGAAGGCGGCGATCGCCTCGTTCCCGCCCTCGCGGTCGGCGATCCAGCGCAGCGCGTCCGCCGCGAGCTTGTCGTACGACTGGTCGAAGGCGTCCCGGCCGCAGTCGGTCAGGGCGAACACCTTGGCCGGCCGGCCGCGGGTGCGCGCGCCGTAGACCCGCTGCTCGCGCGCCTCGACGACACCGTCGCCCGCGAGGGCGTCGAGGTGCCGGCGCACGGCCGCCTGGGTGAGGCCCAGCCGCTCGGCGAGTTCGGCGACGGTCGACGGCCCGTGGTCCAGGATGGACCGCGCGACTCGGTTGCGGGTGGACCGCTCCCCGGTCGCGAGCTCCTCCTGAGGGGCCCCCGTGGGGGTCTCCCGAGCCTCGCCGACGTTTTTCACAACGCCATTGTTGCGTAATTCATCGGGGGCGGGCAAGCGGCGTTCGGCCACCCAGTGGGTGCCCTGCGTCACTTAGGTAAAGCTAACCTGACCTGCGAAAACGATCTCTGATCGATCAAACCGGTGGCATGCCGATGGCGCTTCGGGGACACTCCCGAACCATGTCCACACCCCCTCCGACCGGCCCTCTTGTCACCCGGGACACACTGCGCGCGCAGCTGTGCGAGCTGGGCGTGCGACCCGGCGAGACCCTCCTCGTGCACTCCTCGCTCAGCTCCCTCGGCTGGGTCAACGGCGGTGCCGTCGCGGTGGTGCAGGGACTGCTCGACGCGCTCGGCCCGCAGGGCACCCTGGTGGTTCCGACACAGACCGGGGACCTCTCCGACCCGGCCCTGTGGGGGAACCCGCCCGTGCCCCCGGACTGGTGGGAGACCATCCGCGCCACGATGCCCGCATACGACCCCCGGATCACGCCCACGCGCGGGGTCGGCGTCGTCCCGGAGACCGTGCGCACCTGGCCCGGCGCACTGCGCAGCGCGCATCCGCAGACCTCGTTCGCGGCGGTCGGCGCGCGCGCGGCGGAGGCGATCGAGGGGCACGCGCCCGACTGCCGGCTCGGCGAGCGCAGCCCGCTCGCGAAGCTGGAGGCCATGGGCGCCCGGGTCCTGCTGCTCGGTGCCGGCTACGCCTCCTGCACGAGCTTCCACCTCGCCGAGTACCGGATACCGTCCCCGCGCGTCGCAGTGGGCCGGCCGGGTCCCGACGGCTGGGAGACCGTGACGGAGGTGTCGATCAGCTCGGACCGGTTCGACGAGCTGGGCTACGACTTCGAGCGGGACCGTCCTGTCGTACGCGGGAAGGTCGGGGCGGCCGAGGCGCGGCTGTTCCCGGTGGCCGACGCGGTCGCCTACGCCGAGCGGTGGCTGCCGGTGCACCGGCCCCGTGAGGAGGAGTTCCAGCACCCGCCGCTCTGAGCCCCGGCGCACGAACCTAGACTCTGGACCCATGCGAAGTGAGCCCGTGGTCCAGGTCCAGGCCCTGGTGAAGCGGTACGGCACGAAGACCGCGGTGGACGGGCTGGACCTGGTGGCCCGGGAGGGTGTGACCGCCGTGCTCGGCCCCAACGGGGCGGGCAAGACGACCACGGTCGAGACCTGCGAGGGGTACCGGAAGCCGGACTCCGGCACGGTGCGCGTCCTGGGCCTCGACCCGGTCGGGCAGTCCCGGGACCTGCGGCCCCGGATCGGCGTGATGCTCCAGTCCGGCGGCGTCTACTCGGGCTCCCGCGCCGACGAGATGCTCCGCCACGTGGCCAAGCTGCACGCCCACCCCCTGGATGTGGACGCGCTCATCGAACGCCTCGGGCTCGGCTCCTGCGGCCGTACGACGTACCGGCGGCTGTCGGGCGGACAGCAGCAGCGGCTCGCGCTGGCCATGGCCGTGGTCGGGCGCCCGGAACTGGTCTTCCTCGACGAGCCGACCGCCGGGCTCGACCCGCAGGCCCGCCGCGCCACCTGGGACCTGGTCCGGGACCTGCGCGACGACGGCGTCTCCGTGATCCTCACCACGCACTACATGGACGAGGCCGAGCAGCTCGCCGACGACGTGGCGATCATCGACGCGGGCCGGGTCATCGCCCAGGGCTCCCCGGAGGAGCTGTGCCGGGGCGGCGCCGAGAACACGCTCCGCTTCAGCGGCCGGCCCGGCCTGGACGTGGGATCGCTGCTGAAGGCCCTGCCCGCCGACTGCTCGGCCGCCGAGCTGACGCCGGGTTCGTACCGCGTCGTCGGCAAGATCGACCCGCAACTGCTCGCGACGGTCACCTCCTGGTGCGCCCAGCACGGCGTGATGCCGGAGAAGATCTCGGTGGAGCGGCACACCCTGGAGGACGTCTTCCTGGAACTCACGGGTAAGGAGCTGCGTTCGTGACCGCCACCGGCACCTATGCGCCGAAGCCGGGGGCCGCGCCCCTGACCCGCATGATCGCGGCCCAGGCCGCGCTCGAGACGAAGATGCTGCTGCGCAACGGCGAGCAGCTGCTGCTGACCGTCGTCATCCCGACCCTGCTCCTGGTGCTCTTCAGCACCGTGGACATCGTCGACACGGGCGCCGGCGAGGCCGTGGACTTCCTCGCCCCCGGCATCCTCGCGCTCGCAGTGATGTCGACCGCGTTCACCGGGCAGGCGATCGCGACCGGCTTCGAGCGCCGCTACGGCGTGTTGAAGCGGCTCGCCTCCTCGCCCCTGCCGCGCTGGGGCCTGATGACCGCGAAGACGCTGTCCGTCCTGGTCACCGAGGTGCTCCAGGTGGTCCTGCTGACGGTGATCGCCTTCGCGCTCGGCTGGTCGCCGCACGGCAACCCGTTCGCCGTGCTGCTGCTCCTGGTCCTCGGTACGGCGGCCTTCTCGGGCCTCGGCCTGCTGATGGCCGGGACGCTGAAGGCCGAAGCGACGCTCGCCGCCGCCAACCTGGTGTTCCTGCTGCTGCTCGTCGGCGGCGGGGTCATCGTGCCGCTCGACAAGTTCCCCTCCGGCGCGCAGGACCTGCTCGGCCTGCTGCCCATCTCGGCCCTGTCCGACGGCCTGCGGGACGTGCTCCAGCAGGGAGCCGGGATGCCCTGGGCCGACCTGGGGATCCTCGCCGTCTGGGCGGTCGTCGGGCTGGCGGCGGCCGGACGGTTCTTCCGCTGGGAATAAGCGCTGGGAGCAAGGCCATGACGGACCCTCGTGAAAGCGTGCACAAGCGGCGTCCTACGATGGGTCGCGTGCCAAAAGTGACCCGCGCCGACGCCAGGGCGGCCCTGCGCAATCCGCTCGCCTTCATCGCCGAGCGCTGGACCCCGCAACCCCGGACGGTCCAGCGTGCGGCCCTCTCCGCAATCGTCATGTCGGTGCTCATCGTGGTCACCGGCGGAGCCGTACGGCTGACCGGCTCGGGCCTCGGCTGCCCGACCTGGCCCAAGTGCACCGACGACTCGCTCACCGCCACCAGCGCGATGGGCTTCCACGGCGCCATCGAGTTCGGCAACCGCATGCTGACGTACGTGCTGTGCGCCGCCGTCGGCTGGGCGATCATCGCCGCGCGCTCGCAGAAGCCGTACCGCCGCGGCCTGACCCGGCTCGGCTGGGCGCAGTTCTGGATCGTGATGAGCAACGCGGTGCTCGGCGGCATCGTGGTGCTGGTCGGCCTCAACCCGTACACGGTCGCCGCCCACTTCGTCGCGACGTCCGCGCTGATCGCGGTGGCGACGGTGATGTGGCAGCGCACCCGTGAGGGCGACGCCGCGCCGCGCCCACTGGTCGGCAAAGCCGTGCAGCAGCTGGTCTGGTTCCTGGTCGCCGCCGCCGTGCTGCTCATCCTGGTCGGCACGGTGGTCACCGGCGCGGGCCCGCACGCCGGCGACTCCAGCGAGGTCGAACGGATGCCGGTCGACTGGGAGACGGTGAGCAAGCTGCACGCCGTCCTGGCGTGGATCGTGGTGACGCTGACGTTCGCCCTGTGGTTCGTCCTCAAGGCGGTCGACGCCCCCAAGAGCCCGCTGAACCGCACCCGCGAGCTGTTCCTGATCCTGCTCGCACAGGGCGTCATCGGCTACGTCCAGTACTTCACCGACCTGCCCGAGGTCCTGGTCGGCCTGCACATGCTCGGCTCGGCCGTGATGTGGATCTGGGTGCTGCGGGTGGTGCTGTCGCTGCGCGAACGGCCGGAGGTCGTGGCCGATGTGCCCGGCCCGGCGGCCGAGGCGACCCTGACCAAGGCTTAGAAGCCGCCTGACCGGGGTTCAGTCGAGCCCGTACACCCGGCGCGCGTTCCCCGACGCCAGCATCCCCGCCACGCGCTGCGCGTCGGCCAGGCACCACGCGCCCTCGGCGACCCAGGTGCCGAGCACCCGGCCGAGCGCCTCGCGGAACAGCCGGGCGCCGACGACGTGAAGCTCGGGCAGCCCCTGGGCACCGGTGGAGAAGAGGATCTTGCCGAACGGGGCCAGCTCCAGGATCTCCGCGAGTACGGTCGCGGCGCGGGCGCCGGTGCGGACCAGGGCGGCGCCGGAGTCGACATAGATGTGCGGGAAGACACCGGCCAGGTGTGCGGCGTGCCGGTGGTACGGGTAGCCGTGCAGCAGGACGAGATCCGTGCCGAGACCGGCCGTGGCCCGTACGAAATCCGTCAGCAGCACCGGATCCGTACGGTCGATCCGCAGGCCCGGCGCGCCGAGCCCCGCGTGGAGCTGGAGCGGCAGCCCCGAGGCGACGGCGCTCCACAGCAGGTGCCGCAGCAGCACCGGGTCGCTCAGCTCCCCGCCGACCTCCCGCCCCGCGAGCCAGCGGCCGACGGCCCCCCGCACCTCCCCCGGCCCGGGCGGCTCCGGCGCGAGCGCGAGGCCGTGCCGCAGGCCCGCGACCGAGGTGAAGGCGACGGCGTTCGCGGCGGCGGCGTGCACCGACTCGGCGAGGTTGGCGAGGAAGGACTCGACGGTCCCGGAGGTGTCGGCGACCTGCTCGGCGAGCAGTTCCAGGCGGACGATCTCACGGGCCTCGGCGGCTCCGGCGGAGGCCAGTTCCCCGGGGTCGGTCAGATCGCCGGGCAGCCCCGTGTCGACCAGGTACGTCGTGATGCCGCTGCCGCGCAGGAGCCGGCGGGCGGACTCCAGGACACCCAGTTCGCGACGGCGTGCCAGGTAGCGGGCGGGTGTGCAGTGGGGTTCCAGGCCGAGCAGGGGTGGGCACCAGCGTCTTACGGCGAAGCCGGTCTGGGTGTCGAAGAGGGTGGTGCCGGGGGCGGGTGGGCCCTCCGTGCGGGAGAGGTGGGCCTCGAAGGTGCCGAGGCCCAGCTCCGTGCGGAGTACTCCGTGGCAGTACTGGTCCACTAGGGACGGCGTTTCGATCATCCGGGCTCCCCCGTGTGGACCCTGTTGTTCCTGAGGGTCTTAACGGGTGAACCGGGGTTGAGGTCGCGGGGCCGTCGTGGGAGGACCGGTGTGTTCGGCGGGTGCGGGACGGCTGTGGCTGGTCGCGCAGTTCCCCGCGCCCCTGAAAAGGGTCAGTTGTTCTTGGGCCCGCCGACCTGGATCCCCGCCATGCGCGACCACTCGTAGCGGCCCGTCTTGACCTTCGCGGCGAACTCGCCGTCGAAGGACTCGTGGGTCGTGATGCCCGACTTCTCCACGGCCTGCTCGGCGATCTCGTACGAGGGGGCCACCAGGTCGCCCCAGTTGCCGTCCTCACCCACGAGGACGATGCGGGCGCCGCGTTCGCCGAGGTAGGCGACCTGGCCCTCGGCGCCGCCGTGGGCCTTGGAGAAGGAGCTGATCTGCTTGGCGAGCCGGGCCGCCTTGCGCTCGGCCTTCGGGTCAACCTGCTGCGTGTCTGCCATGGTGGCGATGCTACTCACGGGTAGATCGACTGGCGAGAGCAGGGCCCTGTGACGTACGTCAGCGTTGCGTCAGCGCAGGAAGGGGTCGACCGCGACGGCCACGAACAGCAGCGAGACGTAGGTGATCGACCAGTGGAACAGGCGCATCTCCTTCAGCTTCGCGCCCGTCACCTCCGCCTTCGCGCGGTTCTGGAGGCCGTGCGCCTCCCAGAGCCAGAAGCCGCCCGCCAGCAGTGCCACCGACGTGTAGAACCAGCCCGTGTAGCCGAGCGGGGTCAGCAGGAGCGAGACGGCGACCATGACCCAGCTGTAGATCACGATCTGCTTGGCGACCACCTTGTTGGAGGCGACCACCGGCAGCATGGGCACGCCCACGCGCGCGTAGTCCTCCTTGACCTTCATGGACAGCGGCCAGTAGTGCGGCGGCGTCCAGAAGAACATGACGAGGAACAGGATGATCGGCGCCCACGACATGGAGTTCGTGACCGAGGACCAGCCGATCAGCACGGGCAGGCAGCCGGCGATGCCGCCCCACACGATGTTCTGCGAGGTACGGCGCTTGAGGATCATCGTGTAGACGACGACGTAGAAGAGGAGCGCGCCGAGGGAGAGCCAGGCGCTCAGCCAGTTCACGGTGAGGCCGAACAGCAGGGTGGAGGTGATCGCCAGGGTGATGCCGAAGGCGAGGCACTCGCGCGGGCTGACCATGCCGGTGACCAGCGGCCGCTGCGAGGTGCGGTCCATCAGGGCGTCGATGTCGCGGTCGATGTACATGTTGAGCGCGTTGGCGCCGCCCGCGGACATGTAACCGCCGACGCAGGTCAGGAGCACCAGCGTCAGG
The DNA here is from genome assembly GCA_000415505.1 of Streptomyces afghaniensis 772. GTDB lineage: Bacteria > Actinomycetota > Actinomycetes > Streptomycetales > Streptomycetaceae > Streptomyces > Streptomyces afghaniensis. The sequence goes on along the minus strand of KE354239.1, from coordinate 4,366 downwards.
TCGGGCACACCCTGCTGCGCCAGGAACATCACCGGAACGGTGGTGATCAGGAGCAGCTCGATGATCCGCGGCTTGGTGAGAGCCACGAACGCCTTGACACGGGCCCCGAACGGCCGGTGGGCCGGGCTCTGGTCCGTCCCGAGCATCCCCGCTGGACGGGATTCAACGGCCGTCACGCACACCCCTACAGAGACATCCCAGCAAGCCTCACCCGTGTGAAGTCCCGGTAAAGGCTCGCGCGTACCACGCCACTTTAGACGTTGCCCAGAGTCGGACATTCGCGGGGGTCGGGTCGTGTTGGAGGGCGGCTCCCGAAGGGCGCGTGGAAGCTCGATTGAGCACCCGGATGAGCGGCTCCGTATTCACTTGCCGAATGGGATACGGCCCAGTCAGGAAGCGGATCGCAACGAGTCCCGGCACTCTGGAGTGACCCGAAAGAACGCACGTCCCACGGGGGTAGGCTCGACTGCGGCCGGTGGGCGCCCCGATACACCGGCATCCGACTTGTGAGAGGAGCCCTGACCCAGGGTGAGCACCAAGCCGACCACCACAGACCTCGAGTGGACCGAGTTGGACCAGCGGGCCGTCGACACCGCGCGTGTCCTGGCCGCCGATGCCGTACAGAAGGTCGGTAACGGCCATCCGGGTACGGCGATGAGCCTGGCGCCTGCCGCCTACACCCTCTTCCAGAAGGTGATGCGGCACGACCCGGCGGACGCCGACTGGGTCGGGCGGGACCGCTTCGTGCTGTCCGCAGGCCACTCGTCCCTGACCCTCTACACCCAGCTGTACCTGGCCGGTTTCGGCCTGGAGCTGGACGATCTGAAGTCCTTCCGCACCTGGGGTTCGAAGACCCCGGGCCACCCCGAGTACGGGCACACCACCGGTGTGGAGACGACGACCGGCCCGCTCGGGCAGGGTGTCGCCAACGCGGTGGGCATGGCGATGGCCGCCCGCTACGAGCGCGGCCTGTTCGACCCGGAGGCCCCCGAGGGCGAGTCCCCCTTCGACCACTTCGTCTACTGCATCGCCGGTGACGGCTGCCTCCAGGAGGGCATCTCCTCCGAGGCCTCGTCGCTGGCGGGCCACCAGAAGCTGGGCAACCTGATCCTGCTGTGGGACGACAACCACATCTCGATCGAGGGCGACACCGAGACGGCCGTGTCCGAGGACACCGTCAAGCGGTACGAGGCCTACGGCTGGCACGTGCAGCGGGTGGAGCCGCAGGAGAACGGCGACCTGGACCCGGCCGCGATCTTCGAGGCGGTCCAGAAGGCCAAGGCGGTCACGGACCGGCCGTCGTTCATCGCGATGCGCTCGATCATCGCCTGGCCGGCCCCGAACGCGCAGAACACCGAGGCCGCGCACGGCTCGGCGCTGGGCGAGGACGAGGTCGCGGCCACCAAGCGGGTCCTGGGCTTCGACCCGGAGCAGAGCTTCGAGGTGGCCGACGAGGTCATCACGCACACCCGCAAGGCGCTGGAGCGGGGCCAGGCGGCCCGCGCGGTGTGGGAGAAGGCGTACCAGCAGTGGCGGGACAACAACCCCGAGCGCGCCGCCGAGTACGACCGGGTCGCCAAGGGTGAGCTGCCCACCGGCTGGGAGGACAAGATCCCGGTCTTCGAGGTCGGCAAGGGCGTGGCCACGCGTGCCGCCTCCGGCAAGGTCCTCCAGGCGCTCGGCGCGGTGATCCCGGAGCTGTGGGGCGGCTCGGCCGACCTGGCGGGCTCCAACAACACCACGATCGACAAGACCAGCTCCTTCCTCCCGGCGGACAACCCGCTGCCGGAGGCGGACCCGTACGGCCGCACGATCCACTTCGGTATCCGCGAGCACGCGATGGCCGCCGAGATGAACGGCATCGCGCTGCACGGCAACACCCGGATCTACGGCGGCACGTTCCTGGTCTTCTCCGACTACATGCGCAACGCGGTGCGGCTGTCGGCGCTGATGCACCTGCCGGTGACGTACGTGTGGACGCACGACTCCATCGGCCTGGGCGAGGACGGCCCGACCCACCAGCCGGTCGAGCACCTGGCCTCGCTGCGCGCCATCCCGGGCCTGAACATCGTGCGCCCGGCGGACGCCAACGAGACCGCCATCGCCTGGCGCGAGATTCTGAGGCGCTGGACGAAGGAGTTCGGCAAGGGCCAGCCGCACGGTCTGGCTCTGACGCGTCAGGGTGTGCCGACGTACGAGCCCAACGACGATGCCGCCAAGGGCGGTTACGTCCTGTTCGAGGCCGACGGCGGCGAGCCCGAGGTCATCCTCATCGCCACCGGCTCCGAGGTGCACGTCGCCGTAGAGGCGCGCGAGCAGCTCCAGGGCGCCGGCGTGCCCACCCGTGTGGTGTCCATGCTGTCGGTGGAGTGGTTCGAGCAGCAGGACCAGGGGTACCGGGACAGCGTTCTGCCGCCGTCCGTCAAGGCTCGCGTCGCGGTGGAGGCCGGGGTCGGCCTGACCTGGCACAAGTACGTCGGGGACGCCGGCCGCATCGTTTCCCTGGAGCACTTCGGTGCTTCGGCCGACGGCAAGGTCCTTTTCCGTGAGTTCGGCTTCACTGCCGAGAACGTCGCCGCCGCCGCGCGGGAATCGATCGCCGCAGCTCAGCGCTGACGCTTACATACGACACGTAGGAGATGGAATTTCCATGACAGACGCACTCAAGCGCCTCTCCGAGGAAGGCGTCGCGATCTGGCTGGACGACCTGTCGCGCAAGCGGATCACGTCCGGCAACCTCGCCGAGCTGCTCGACCAGCAGCACGTCGTGGGCGTCACGACCAACCCGACGATCTTCCAGAAGGCGATCTCCGAGGGCGACGGCTACGACCAGCAGCTCTCCGACCTCGCTGCCCGCAAGGTCACCGTCGAAGAAGCCATCCGCATGATCACCACGGCGGACGTCCGCGACGCCGCCGACATCCTGCGCCCGGTCTTCGACGCCACCGGCGGCCAGGACGGCCGGGTCTCGATCGAGGTCGACCCGCGGCTGGCGCACAACACAAAGGCGACGGTCGCCGAGGCCCGCCAGCTGGCCTGGCTGGTGGACCGGCCCAACACGCTCATCAAGATCCCGGCCACCAAGGCGGGCATCCCGGCGATCACCGAGACGATCGGCAACGGCATCAGCGTCAACGTCACGCTGATCTTCTCGCTGGAGCGCTACCGCGAGGTGATGGACGCCTACCTGTCCGGTCTGGAGAAGGCCAAGGCCAAGGGCCTGGACCTGTCCCAGATCCACTCCGTGGCGTCCTTCTTCGTCTCGCGCGTCGACACCGAGGTCGACAAGCGGATCGACGCGCTCGGCACCGACGAGGCCAAGGCGCTGCGCGGCAAGGCCGCCATCGCCAACGCCCGTCTCGCCTACCAGGCGTACGAGGAGGTCTTCTCCTCGGACCGTTGGAACGCGCTGGAGCGCGAGGGCGCCAACAAGCAGCGTCCGCTGTGGGCCTCCACCGGCGTGAAGGACAAGGCGTACCAGGACACGATGTACGTCACCGAGCTGGTCGCGCCGAACACGGTGAACACCATGCCGGAGGCGACCCTGTACGCCACCGAGGACCACGGCGAGATCACCGGCAACACCGTCGCCGGCACGTACGAGCAGGCCCGGGCCGACCTCGACGCGGTCGAGCAGCTCGGGATCAAGTACGACGACGTGGTGCAGCTGCTGGAGGACGAGGGCGTCGAGAAGTTCGAGGCGTCCTGGACCGACCTGCTGAAGTCGACCGAGGCCGAGCTTCAGCGCCTCGCCCCTTCGGAGGGCTGAACAGGTGTCGAGCAGCAACCCGCTGCGTGACCCCGCGGACCGACGGCTCCCGCGTATCGCGGGGCCGTCGGGCCTGGTCATCTTCGGCGTCACGGGCGACCTGTCCCGCAAGAAGCTCATGCCCGCCGTGTACGACCTCGCCAACCGGGGTCTGCTGCCGCCGGGCTTCTCACTCGTGGGCTTCGCGCGCCGCGAGTGGGCGCACGAGGACTTCGCCCAGGAGGTCCACGACGCGGTCAAGGAGCACGCCCGCACGCCCTTCCGCGAAGAGGTCTGGCAGCAGCTCATCCAGGGCATGCGCTTCGTGCAGGGGACGTTCGACGACGACGACGCGTTCGAGCGGCTGCGCTCCACGATCGAGGAGCTGGACAAGGCACAGGGCACGGGCGGCAACTTCGCCTTCTACCTGTCCGTGCCGCCGAAGTCCTTCCCGGTGGTCATCCAGCAGCTGAAGAAGCACGGGCTGGCCGACCAGAAGGGCGGCTCCTGGCGGCGCGCGGTCATCGAGAAGCCCTTCGGGCACGACCTGAAGTCGGCCGAGGAGCTCAACAAGGTCGTCCACGAGGTCTTCGCCCCGGACCAGGTCTTCCGCATCGA
>KE354238.1 GCA_000415505.1 Streptomyces afghaniensis 772 | reverse complement strand
CGCCTCGCCCTGGCCGCCGCGCTGGCCGTCGGCATGGCCGGCGGTGCCGCCCTCGTGGCCGGAACCGGAGCCCTGAAAGCACCGTTCGGCAACGACGAGCCCCGGCCCGGCTCCTCGGTCTCGGCGGCCGTCACTCCGCCCGAGCGCCCGCTGGTGTCGCCCTCGCCGAGCGACGCCGTGCAGGGCGGGTCCACGCCCGACGACAACCCGAGTGGCGGCGACCCCGGGCGGGACGTGGCAGGCGACGACCCGGCCCAGAAGCCCGGCTCCGGCGACCGGGGCGACAGCCACAGCGACAGCCGCGGGAAGCTCGCTGCCGCCTGCCGCGACCTCCGCGACGGCAAGCGGCTGGACGCCGACCGCAGGCGGGCCCTGCGCGACGCGGCGGGCGGCTCCCGGGTCTGGAAGTACTGCAAGGGCGTCCTGTCCGGGTCCGGCGGACGCTCGGCGGAGCGGCACGACGAGGACACCGACCGGCGCGATCGCGACGACAGGTCCGGGAAGCAGCACCGGAAGCACGACCGCGAGCAGGACGGTGACCGTGTGCAGGACGAGGCCGGAAAGAAGGCCGAGAAGCGGGCCGGGAAGCGTGCCGAGCGGCAGGACGGCGACGCCGCCGCGGACCGCGGCCGGTCCACACGGTCTCTCGCACCCCTCCGACCTGCGGTTTCGTACCCCGCGAAAATATCCTGGCCGAGGGTGTGACGTTTTCGGCCGCCCCGGCGCAGTAATGAGTGAGCCGACTGGTCATCGGCCGTCGCACGGAGCCGGGGTTCCCCCCGTACCTACGGCTCGTGCACCTGAGCGCGGGCGGGACACGTTCCCCCGGTCCCGCCCGCGCCCCAATTCCCCTTCCGCGTCCTCACCAGGACACGACGACCTTGTCGCCGTCGCGGACCTGCGCGTAGAGCTCCGCGATCGCCCCCTCGTCCCGGACGTTGACGCAGCCGTGCGAGGCGCCCGCGTAGCCCCGGGCCGCGAAGTCCGGGGAGTAGTGCACGGCCTGGCCGCCGCTGAAGAACATCGCGTAGGGCATGGGCGAGTCATAGAGCGTCGACACGTGGTCGCGGGACTTCCAGTAGACGCTGAACACACCCTCCCGGGTCGGTGTGCCGCGTGAGCCGAAGCGGACGGCCATCGTCGACACGGTCCGGCCGTCGATCATCCAGCGCAGGGTCCTGCTGGTCTTGTCGATGCACAGCACCCGCCCGGTCCTGCAGCGCGGGTCCGGTGGGTCGGCCGGCTGCCCGCCCATGAGGTAGAGGTCCCAGGTGCCCGGCTCGCGGGTCATCCGCAGCAGCCGCTGCCAGGTGACGGTGTCGGTCTTCCCGGTGCGCGGCAGCCCTCGCTTGCCCTGGAAGCCGCTGACCGCCCGCTGCGTCGACTCGTCGTACGTGCCGGTCGGCCCGTCGAAGAGCCAGGCGACCTGCCGCAGCCGGGCCTGGAGCTCGCGGACGTCCCGGCCGGTGTCGCCGCGGGACCACAGCACGCGGGGCGGCACGGCGGCGGCGCTCGGTTTGTCGTCGCCGGGAGCGGTGGGAGCGGTGGTGCCCGGTCCGCCACCGTCGGCGGGGGTACGGGCCGGGGAGGGGGTGTCGCCGGGTAACTCGATGTGCACCGGTGAGCGGCTCTTCCCGCTGCCGTCGGGGGCCTGCACGGTGCAGCCGGCCAGGACGGCCGCCCCGGCGACTGCCACTGCGATCGCTGCTCTCCCCATGCCCGTGGTACGCACGCGGCCCTCCGTCGTCTCACCGGTGTGCCCGGATGTCACCTGAGATGTTCCCCGGGGATGACCCGTCGCGAACCACGGGGCATGGTGGTGAGCGAGGTCCCTACAGTCCGTCCTGCGGGAGGCATCAGACCATGGCGCGCGAGTCGGAGTCCGGACTGCCCATCGAACCGGTCTACGGGCCGCAGGACCTGCGGGACTGGGACCCGGCGCAGAAGCTGGGGGAACCGGGGGCGTATCCCTTCACCCGTGGCGTGTACCCGACCATGTACACCGGCCGGCCCTGGACGATGCGCCAGTACGCGGGCTTCGGCACGGCCGCCGAGTCCAACGCCCGCTACCGGCAGCTGATCGCCCACGGCACGACGGGCCTGTCGGTCGCCTTCGACCTGCCCACCCAGATGGGCCACGACTCCGACGCCCCGCTCGCGCACGGCGAGGTCGGCAGGGTGGGCGTCGCCGTCGACTCGATCGACGACATGCGGGTGCTGTTCGGCGGCATCCCGCTGGACCAGGTCTCGACGTCGATGACGATCAACGCCCCCGCGGCCCTGCTGCTGCTCCTCTACCAACTGCTCGCCGAGGAACAGGGCGTCGACGCCGGCCGGCTGACCGGCACGATCCAGAACGACGTGCTGAAGGAGTACATCGCCCGCGGGACGTACATCTTCCCGCCGAAGCCCTCGCTGCGCCTGATCGCCGACATCTTCAAGTACTGCCGGGCCGAGATCCCGAAGTGGAACACGATCTCGATCTCCGGCTACCACATGGCCGAGGCGGGTGCGAGCCCGGCGCAGGAGATCGCCTTCACCCTCGCCAACGGCATCGAGTACGTCCGCACGGCGGTGGCGGCCGGCATGGACGTCGACGACTTCGCGCCCCGCCTGTCCTTCTTCTTCGTCGCTCGTACGACGCTCCTGGAGGAGGTCGCCAAGTTCCGCGCCGCACGCCGGATCTGGGCGCGGGTGATGAGGGAGGAGTTCGGCGCGGAGAACCCCAAGTCGCTGATGCTGCGCTTCCACACGCAGACGGCGGGCGTCCAGCTGACGGCCCAGCAGCCGGAGGTGAACCTGGTCCGGGTCTCGGTCCAGGCGCTGGCGGCGGTGCTGGGCGGCACCCAGTCGCTGCACACCAACTCCTTCGACGAGGCGATCGCGCTGCCCACGGACAAGTCCGCGCGCCTCGCCCTGCGCACCCAGCAGGTCCTCGCCCACGAGACGGACGTGACGGCGACCGTCGACCCGTTCGCCGGCTCCTACGCCATCGAGAGGATGACGGACGACGTCGAGGCCGCGGCCGTCGAGCTGATGGCCCGGGTGGAGGAGCTGGGCGGCGCGGTCGAGGCGATCGAGCGCGGCTTCCAGAAGGACGAGATCGAGCGCAGCGCCTACCGCATCGCGCAGGAGACCGACTCCGGCGAGCGGGTCGTCGTCGGCGTCAACCGCTTCCAACTCGACGAGGAGGAGCCGTACGAGCCCCTGCGCGTCGACCCCGCGATCGAGGCACAGCAGGCGCAACGCCTGGCCGGGCTCCGCGCGGAGCGCGACCAGCCGGCGGTGGACGCGGCCCTGGCCGCCCTGAAGAAGGCCGCCGAGGGCGAGGACAACGTCCTTTACCCGATGAAGGACGCGCTGAAGGCCCGGGCCACGGTGGGCGAGGTGTGCAACGCCCTGCGGGAGGTGTGGGGGACGTACGTCCCGAGCGACGCGTTCTGATCCTCCCGCCGCCCCCGTGCGACACTCCCATCCATGTTCGGTGTCATCGATCTGCCCACCTACCTGGCGGGCCTCGTCCTGATCGTTCTGCTGCCCGGTCCCAACTCCCTGTACGTCCTGTCCGTCGCCGCCCGGCGCGGTGTGCGTGCCGGGTACACCGCCGCGGCCGGTGTCTGGTGCGGGGACACTGTGCTGATGACGCTGTCGGCGGCCGGGGTCGCGTCCCTGTTGCAGGCCAACGCGGTGCTGTTCGGCATCGTGAAGTACCTGGGGGCCGGCTATCTGGCGTGGCTGGCCGTCGGCATGCTGCGGGCCGCGTGGGCCATGTGGCGGACGCGTGCGGAGCGGTCCGCCGGTGCGGAGGCTTCCGCGCCCGCCGGGGAGCGGCCCTTCCGCCGTGCCTTCGTGGTCAGTCTGCTGAACCCCAAGGCGATCCTCTTCTTCGTCGCCTTCTTCGTGCAGTTCGTCGACCCGGGGTACGCCTATCCCGCCCTGTCCTTCGTCGTCCTCGGCGCTCTCGCCCAGCTCGCCAGCGTGCTCTACCTCAGCGCGCTGATATTCGGCGGCACCAGGCTGGCCGCAGCCTTCCGCCGCCGCAGGCGTCTGTCGGCGGGGGTGACCTCGGCGGCGGGCGCGCTGTTCCTCGGGTTCGCGGTGAAGCTGTCCCTCGCGAGCGCGTGATCAGAGTCCGGCGCACCCCAGGTACTGCCGCAGTCCGTCGCCCGTTTCGCCCGCCCAGCCCACATAGCCGTCCGGCCGTACCAGGAACAGGCCCTTTCCGTATGTCGACTGCTCCGCGCCGCTGACCGCGTGCACCGGCTCCGGCAGCGCCGGCGCCGTCGTCCCCACCGCCACCAGCGTCCAGTGCGGTCCCCGGAAGGCGTCGAAGAGCCGTACGCCGCCCAGCGTGCCGTCGGGTGCGCGGTCGCCGGCCCGGAGGGCGCCCGGGGCCGTGCGGGTCTCCTGGGTGAGGGACGACTCCCGGTATCCCAGCCCCAGCTGGCGGGTCGCTTCGCCGCGCCGCGTCTCCCCGCGGTGGACGCGCGTCGACAGGCCGAGCATGTCCGCGGCGACCGGGCGCCGTTCCTCCTCGTAGGTGTCGAGGAGCGACGCCGGCGCACCGCCCGTCAGCACCGCGCCCAGCTTCCACCCCAGGTTGTAGGCGTCCTGGACGCTGGTGTTGAGGCCCTGGCCGCCGGCCGGGGAGTGCACGTGTGCCGCGTCGCCGGCGAGGAAGACCCGCCCGGAGCGGAAGCGGTCCGCCAGGGCCGCCCGAGGGCGGAAGTCCGAGGCCCAGCGCACCTGGGTCACGGCCTCCGGCGCGAGGTGCGAGCGGGCGCCGACGACCTTCCGCACGCCCTCCAGGGAGAGGTCCGGGGGCGTCCCCTCCGGGAACTGCGCCATCAGCTGGAAGTCCTCCGTGCCGGCCAGCGGGCAGAGCGCGAGGAAGCCGTCGCCGTCCCCGCGCGGTGGGAAGATGTGCCAGTTGTCGCGGTCCAGGCCGCTGATCCGGACGTCCGCCACCAGCGTCGGGTTCGGGTCGACGGTCTCACCCGTCATGCCGATGCCGAGCAGCCGGCGCACCGTCGAGCGGCCGCCGTCCGCCGCGACGGCGTACCGGGCGGTGACCGGCGCACCGGCGGTGAACTCCGCGCGGACCGCGTCCGCGTCCTGCGTCAGGCCGACGACCTCCCGGCCGAAGGCCACCTGCCCGCCCAGCTCCTCCAGCCGTGCCCGCAGGATCTGCTGCGTGCGCCACTGCGGCACCATCCACGGCTCGGTGTACGGCGAGTCCTCGCTCTCCTCGCCCGGGTCGAACATCCGGTGCTCTCCGACTCGCCTGCCGTCCTGCCAGATCATCCCCACCGGGTAGGGGCCGCCCGCCGCGCGGATCGCGCCGAGCACGCCCAGGTCGTCGAAGACCTCCATCGTGCGCGGCTGGATGCCCTTGCCGCGCGAACCGGGGAACAGCCCCTCCGCCCGCTCGACCACCAGCGCGGTTACGCCGCGCCGGGCGAGATCGATGCCGAGTGCCAGACCGGTCGGGCCCGCACCCACCACCAGTACGTCCGTGTCCATGAGCCACCTTCTCCTTAACGTTGTTAAGTTCCGTCGTTTCCGAGCGTGGCCTTAACGGTGTTAAGTTGTCAAGCGTGAGTACGGAACGACGCGCGCCCCTGGACCGTCGACGGGTCGCGGACACCGCGCTGCGGCTGCTGAACGAGGTGGGCCTGGACGGCCTGACCCTGCGCGCCATCGCCCGGGAACTGGACGTGAAGGCGCCCGCCCTCTACTGGCACTTCAAGGACAAGCAGGCGCTGCTCGACGAGATGGCGACGGAGATGTACCGCCGGATGGTCGCCGGGGCCTCGCTCGACCCTGCCGACACCTGGCGGGAGAGGCTGCTGAAGGCCAACCGGGGACTGCGTGGCGCCCTGCTGGGCTACCGGGACGGCGCCAAGGTGTTCAGCGGCTCACGCTTCACCGGGATCGAGCACGCCGGGCAGATGGAGGACAACCTGCGCCTGTTCACGGCCGCCGGCTTCACCCTCGCCCAGGCGGTCCGCGCGCTCACCACGACGTATCTGTACACGCTGGGCTTCGTCACCGAGGAACAGGGCGTCCAGCCGCTGCCGGGCGAGCGGCGCGAGGGCTACGACATGGACGAACGCGCCCGCCTGATGGCCGACTTTCCACTGTCGGCCCAGGCGGGCGCGGAGATCTTCGAGGACTACGACGGGCACTTCGAGGAGGGACTCGCGCTCGTGATCGAGGGGATCGGGGCGCGGTACGGGGTCTCATGACACCCCTGGGTCAGGACCGCTGCGCGCGTGCCCGCCGTACGGCCCGGGTGACCACGGGGGGCAGCAGGTCCTTGGCGAGCCGGCGGGCCCGGGAGGGGCGGGCCGGGCCGGGCGCGCGGCGCGGGACTCGGTGACCCCGGCGGCCGGGGCACTGGCCGGCACCGGTGCCGTGTAGTGCCGGGACGGCGGGAAGGGCGGCGGCTTCATGCCCCGGGACCGGGCGCGGACCAGCCGGTGCCCGGCCGCCTCCTGCACGCTCAGCCCGACGTCCGTGCGCTGCCGCAGCATGTCGAGCAGCTCCTCCTGGAGCGGCTCGGGGTCGCCCCAGGTGCCGTAGAGCTTCTGCGTGCTGAGGCAGACCGGGCGCAGGCCGCGGTTGAGGACGGCCTCCCAGGCGGCGACCGAGACACCCGGCGTGTGCTCGGAGCGGAAGTCGTCGAGGACGACGATGCCCTCGGGCAGCAGGATGTCCTGGGCGGCGCCGATGTCGCCGTACACGTGCTCGTACAGGTGCGAGGCGTCGACGTGGACGAAGCGGCAGCTGTCCGGGGCCACCTTCTCGGACACCACCGAGCTGGGGGCCGCGATCACTGTCGGCAGGGTGTCGTGGAAGGAGAGGTAGTTCCGCTCGAAGGCCTGCTGGGTGAGCGAGGCGTACGACTTCGTGGACTCCGCCTTGTTGGCCTCGTCCGGGGCGTCGCCCTCGAACAGGTCGCAGACCGTGAACTTCTCACCGCCCTGGAGGTGGTGGCCGAGGAGGATCGCGCTCTTGCCCATGTAGACACCGAGCTCCAGCAGGTCTCCGCTCATGCCCTGCTTCTGCTGCCGCTCCAGGAACCAGGTGAACAGCATCTGGTCCAGTGGCGGGAACCAGCCGGGGACGTCGGCGAGTTCGCCGGGGTACGTGTCGGTCGCTTGTGCGTTGGTCATGAGACGAGCCTTCTCTCTGAGCGTTGCCCAAACCGACGGTGGGTTGAACGTCCCGTGAACAGCTCAGCGAGTCTTCGCCAGCGCTGCCCGCAGCCGTGGCGTCAGTGGCTTCTCCACATACTTGTTCAGCAGCCACGCCAGCAGCAGCATTGAGGCCACGGTCAGGGCGAATGTCGCCCCGGATGGCAGGTCCAGGCCGCGGTGCAGGGCGTGTATCACCACCCAGCCGAGGTGTTCGTGGACCAGGTAGAACGGATACGTCAGCGCCCCCGCCACCGTCAGCCAGCGCCAGTTCGCCCAGCGCAGCCAGCCCAGCGCGATCGCCGCGACCGCCACGAAGCCGAAGGTGACGACCAGCATGATGCCGACCGAGGAGCGGTACGAGAAGCCGTCCGCGCCGGGCGCGTGCCACAGACTCTGCACCGCGTAGTGCTGCCCGATCAGCCAGCTCACGGCGACGATGCCCCAGCCGTAGACGTCCCGGCGGTCGAGGTGGACGAGGTAGAGGCCGACACCGCCGATGAAGAAGGGGGCGTACTCGGGCATCACGACGATGTCGAGCAGCGGCATCTTCGCGTTCTGCGCGATCACCGCCGCCAGCGTCCAGCCGGCGCAGAACATGATCACCCGGCGGCGGTTCGCCCCGGGGAGCACGACACACAGCGCGAACAGCGCGTAGAAGCGGACCTCCGCCCACAGCGTCCAGCACACCCCGAGCACCCGGTCCACGCCCAGCGGCATCTGCAGCATGGTCAGGTTCACCAGCGCGTCGCTCGGCGAGACCGCCTTGTACGCCACCACGGGCAGTGCGAACACCGCCGTCACGAGCACGACCGCCACCCAGTAGGCGGGCAGCAGCCGGGAGGCGCGGGAGGCGAAGAACGACTTCAGGGGCCGGCCCCAGCCGCTCATACAGATCACGAACCCGCTGATCACGAAGAAGACCTGGACGCCGAGGCAGCCGTAGGCGAAGTACTCGTGCAGCGTCGGGAACTGCTCCTTGGGTGAGGTGCCCCAGGCCTGGGAGACCTCACCGTCGCGCCCGCCGTAGTGGTACGCCGCCACCATCAGCGCGGCCACCAGCCGCAGTCCGTCCAGAGCGCGCAGCCGGCCGCCGGAGTCCTTCCGGCGTGGGATGGTCGTGGCGCCCGGTGGTTCGACCAGCACGGCGACTTGGGGCCCGGGCTTACGGGTGCTGACGACCGTCTCGGTCACGCTGAAAACCTCTGTAGCTCGTATGTCCTTCACCTGAGCCGCCTGTGGGCGGGCAGGGCGCCGACTGTCACCCTAGGACCGAGGTTGACGCTAAAACGTTCGACAGAGGCACCCTTCGCCTGCCGGTCTCCATGGGTTCATCTGGATGTCGCCGAGCCCGGCCGCCGGGCACACCTTCTTCAGCGGCGCACCGCCTTGCGCAGCGCCCGTGCCCGCCGGACCACCCGGCGTGCCGTGGAGTTGCGGGGCAGGAAAGCCAGCCGCTGCGGAATGCCGCCGGGCAGTCCGAGCGAGGTGAGACGGCGCTTCTTGAAGTACCGCCGGGTGCGCGGACCGAGGTGCCGGGACAGGAACGCTTCCGCCCGCGGACGCAGGTCCGGGTAGATCTGCGGCTGCATGGTGAACCCGACGGCGGTCACCAGGTCGGACAGCAACTCGGCGGGCAGCAGGTCGCCGTCCTCGCCGCCGTCCAGGTCGGGCAGCAGCGCGTCCGCCAGGGTGGTGGGGATCCGGTTGCTGTTCTGGTACGGCGTCAGCCGCTCCAGCAGCAGCTCGGTGCCGATGCGCGCGACCGGCAGCTCGTAGAACACCGAGGCCGTGAACAGCGCTGTGGAGAAGCAGCCGATGACGAGCGCGGGCCGGGTCCGGTCGAACAGCACCTCGGCGAGCACGGGCGTGTCCAGCACGGTGAGGTCCACGCCGAGCTTCTCGGCCTCGGTCTCCAGGGCGCGGCTGTAGCGGGCCGGCGCGGTCGGGTGCGGCTTGAAGACGACCGTGCGGTGGCCGCGGGCGACCGCGCCCCGCATCATCCGCACGTGCAGGTCCTCTTCCTCCTCGGGGGAGAGGATGTTCAGCGCCGACAGGTACTGGCCGAGCAGCAGCGCCGCGTCGCCGGGCAGGTCGGGCAGCTCGGGCACGGTCTCGGTGACCTCGCCCAGCACCTTCAGGAACGCGGGCGACGGCACCAGCCGCGCCGGCACCTCGAACTCGGTCAGCAGCATCGGCGTGAGCCCCGGCACCAGGTCGAGGTGCAGCAGCCGCCGCACGCGCGTGCCGACCAGCGGGTCGAGCTTGTTGCGCGTGGGCCCGTAGCTCATCAGCCCGTCGGCGTAGACGTCGATGGGGGCGTCGGTGAACAACTGCGCCACCGTCAGCGCGGGCGCCACCTGGATGGACTCCAGGACCAGGCTCACCCGGTCGTCGCCGAGGCCCCACAGCATCCGCAGATAGCGCTCGAACAGCGGGATGTCGTCGGAGCGCGGCGTCCACGCCCCGGGGTGGAACGGGCGGATGGCGTCGTTCCAGGACAGCACGTCGTCGAAGTGCTCGCGCAGCGGCGCGAAACCCGGCATCTCGTCGAGGGCCGGAGTGGTCTCCGGGTTCGCTGAGTTGTTGAACACCAGCAGCACCCGGCGGTCCGGCTCCTCGAAGAGGTCGGAGTCGATCGCGGCGGCCAGGGTGGCGACGCCGTACAGCGTCGAGGCGCAGAAGATCTGTGTGGTCCCGGGCATCAGGCGGCCGCTCCCGCCGGGGTGACCCTGCGCCGCAGCCGCCGCAGCTTGGACGAGCGGTCCATGTCCATGGCCTCCAGTGCGTCACCGAGCGCGTCCTGCGGCATCCGCTTGATGGCCGCCGCGCTCATCGACCGCAGCTGCCTCGCCACGGCCGGTTCGAACCTGTCTTCGTTGGAAAGGTGGTGCGCGATGATCGCGCAGTACGTCCGTACCGCCTTGGGCAGCAGCCGGTCGGCCTCGCGGTCGGCGGCCGTCTCCTCGATCACCTGGTCGAAGGCGCGGATGAAGTCGAGCTGGCGGACATCGCCGATCTGGGTCAGGGACGAGGCCACCCCGCGCCGGTAGAACACGCCCAGCAGGCTCACCACGGCGAACGACTCCGCCTCGCGGTGCAGCTTCCAGATCCACGGCCGGTCCTCGGCCGTGCGCAGACCGTCGGTGAAGTGGAGCACGCCCCGGTCGAGGAGGCGGCGGTGGTAGGCGCCGGCCCAGGCGTAGGCGTAGTCCACCGAGGTCGAGCGGTGGGAGGGGAGGATCGCGTCCCGCGGACTGAACGCCTCCCAGCGCCGGCCGACCGGGACCCGGGAGACGGAACGGGCGCGCGCGGTGGCCTGCACATGGTCGGTGCGGATGAAGTCGCAGCCCAACTCGTCCAGGGCGGACACCAGTTCGGCGAGGTAGCCGGGGGCCAGCCAGTCGTCGCCGTCCAGGAACGTCAGGTACTCGCCCTGCGCCGCGTCCAGGCCGGTGTTGCGGGCGGTGGCGAGCCCCCCGTTCTTCTCGTGTCGGATGTAACGCACCTGCGCGACATCCGAAAGGTCCTCGGCCGCCCGTTCGAGAATGGCCGGTGTTTCGTCCTTCGAATGGTCGTCGACCAGAATGAACTCGAAATCACGGTCGGCGTTCAACCGAAGGCTTCTGAGGGTGTCCGGGGCGTATTGCTGCACGTTGTAGAACGGCACGATCACGGAAAGCTTAGGCACCCGCAAAACGTTAGGAGGCCGTCCGGCTCCGGAACTTTCCGGTGAACATACACTGGGTGAACTCAATGTGTCAGAACGGTGCACCCCGTGTACTTCCCCGTTCGCCACGGGCCAGTTCGGCTCCCGGTGGGGTGTTGTTAACTTTTCGTTGAGTCGTGGTTCCGCCATACCTAGGAATTGCTTCCTAGCGTCTTCGACGTGCCAGCAAGTACACCGAAGCGCCCGCGAATCGCCGTCCTCGCGGACTCCGACACCCGATGGAAATGGGGTGCGCTCACCGCGCACCGCATCGCCCCGGGACAGTCCATGGAAACCGGACCGCGCGAGAGCGCGCAAGCCGGCCCCGCACTCGACGGATTCCTGCTGCGCGGCCGGGCCACGCCCACGCCGCGCCAGCTGGAGGAAGTGGGCGTGCGCGCCGACTCGCTGCGGGAGGTCACCGCCGTCGAGTTCCTGCGCACCATGGCCGAGGAGTCCTACGACGTCCTCGTCCTCGCCCTCGTCGGCGGCGGTGTGCAGGCGATGCTGCACGGCCTGGGGCGCGCCTGGCAGAACCGGACCTCGCGGCCCGTCGTCGTCACCGGCTACGTCGGTGTCGTCTACGAGAAGCTCGCCGACGGCCTGCTGCTGCGGCACGGCGCGGACCTCGTCCTCGCCAACTCCCGTCAGGACGCGGACCGTTTCCGGGCCGTCTACGAAGGGGTGGGCGCCGACGCCACGTCGGTGACCGAGGTGGCCCTGCCGTTCCTCGGCGGTGCGCCCTACGAAGGGGAACACGACCCGTACACGGTCGTCTTCGCCGCCCAGCCCTCCGTACCGGAGAGCCGCAAGGACCGTACGTACTTGCTGAACCGGCTCGTGCAGCACGCCCGCAGGCACCCCGAGCGCGAGGTGCTGCTGAAGCTGCGGTCCAAGCCGGGCGAACACACCACCCACATCGAGGAGTTGCCGTACCAGAAGCTGGTGCAGCGCCTCGATCCGCCGGCCAACTTCCGCCTGGTCTACGGGAACATGGGCGAGGTTCTCGACCGCACCGACCTGCTCGTGACGGTCAGCTCCACGGCCGCCCTGGAATCGCTGCACCGCCGCATCCCGACCGTCGTGCTGACCGACCTGGGCGTCCGTGAGGCCCTCGGCAACCACCACTTCGTGGGCTCCGGCTGCCTCGCCTCCTGGGACCAGCTCGACGCCGGACACCGGCCGGCGCCCGACGAGGAGTGGGTCGCCCGGCAGGGCGTGGTCGCGGACGGTTCCTACGAGTCCGCCTTCGACGCGGCACGCGAACGCATCGCCAAGCTGCTCGACCGGCCCGGCGGACTGCCGCCGCTGGCCCCGTACTACACACCCGTCACCGCCCCCGGCTATCTGCCCGGGATCCTCGCCCGCCACCACCTCGGCCCGGACGGCACCCCGCTGCCCGGCGCGCCGGCCGCCGACCGGGAGCCCGGCCCGGTCCGGCAGATCGTGCGCCGGGCGGCGCGCGGCGCCTACCGGCACGGCGTGCAGCGCGTGGCGCCCGTCATCCGGCGGATGGGGGAGCTGTGAGCCGCCCGAGCCCTCCGCCCAAGCAGCCCAAGGAGTAGACCCCATGTCCCGACCCGAAGCGGGCCGAGGTGCCTCGGTGCGCCGCGTGCTCGCGGTGATCCCCGCGCGCGGCGGCTCCAAGGGCGTGCCCGCGAAGAACCTCCTCCCGGTCGGCGGCGTCCCGCTGGTGGCGCGGGCGGTGCGCGAGTGCCGCGCCGCCCGGCTCGTGACGGACGTCGTGGTCTCCACCGACGACCAGGCCATCGCTTCCGCCGCCCGCCAGGCCGGCGCCGAGGTCGTACTGCGGCCCGCCGCCATCGCCGGCGACACGGCCACCTCGGAGGCCGCCGTCCTGCACGCCATGGACGCGCACGAGGCCCTGCACGGGGCGCCGGTGGACGTGGTCCTGCTCGTGCAGTGCACCAGCCCCTTCCTCGTCCGCGAGGACATCGACGGAGTCGCCGGGGCGATCACCGAGAACGGGGCCGACACCGCGGTGACCGTGGCGCCCTTCCACGGATTCGTCTGGCGGGACGCCGACGACGAGGCCGCGGCCGGGTCCGTCGCGGAGGCCGACGCGGCCGTAGGCGGCGGCTACGGCGTCAACCACGACAAGTCCTTCCGCCCCCGCCGCCAGGACCGCCCCCAGGACCTGCTGGAGACCGGCGCCGCCTACGCCATGGAGGCGGCCGGCTTCCGCAAGCACCAGCACCGCTTCTTCGGCCGGACCGAACTGGTCCGCACCGACGCCGCACGCGTGCTGGAGGTCGACGACCCGCACGACCTCGCCCGCGCCCGGGCCCTCGCGCCGCTCTTCGACGCGGACCGCCCCGGCGCGCTGCCGACCGCCGACGACATCGACGCGGTCGTCCTCGACTTCGACGGCACCCAGACCGACGACCGGGTGCTGGTCGACTCCGACGGACGGGAGTTCGTCTCCGTGCACCGCGGGGACGGACTCGGCATCGCGGCCCTCCGCAGGAGCGGCCTGAAGATGCTGATCCTGTCCACGGAACAGAACCCTGTGGTCGCCGCCCGGGCCCGGAAGCTCAAGCTCCCGGTGCTGCACGGCATCGACCGCAAGGACCTCGCGCTGAAGCAGTGGTGCGAGGAGCAGGGCATCGCGCCGGAGCGCGTGCTCTACGTCGGCAACGACGTCAATGACCTCCCGTGCTTCGCCCTCGTGGGCTGGCCCGTGGCGGTCGCGAGCGCCCACGACGTCGTGCGCGGCGCCGCACGCGCGGTCACCACCGTCCCCGGCGGCGACGGCGCGATCCGAGAGATCGCCAGCTGGATCCTCGGCCCCTCTCTCGATTCCCTCACCAAGTAAGGACATCTCTGCCATGAGCACCAACTCCCGTATCCGCCGGTTCGGCACGCGCGAGGTCGGCCCGGGCCGCCCGGTCTACGTCTGCGGTGAGATCGGCATCAACCACAACGGCGAGCTCGAGAACGCCTTCAAGCTGATCGACGCCGCCGCCGAGGCCGGCTGCGACGCCGTCAAGTTCCAGAAGCGCACCCCCGAGATCTGCACCCCGCGCGACCAGTGGGACATCGAGCGCGACACCCCCTGGGGCCGGATGACCTACATCGACTACCGCCACCGCGTGGAGTTCGGCGAGGACGAGTACCGCGCGATCGACGAGTACTGCAAGTCGAAGAACATCGACTGGTTCGCCTCCCCGTGGGACACCGAGGCCGTCGCCTTCCTGGAGAAGTTCGACGTCCCCGCCCACAAGGTCGCCTCCGCGTCTCTCACCGACGACGAGCTGCTGCGCGCCCTGCGCTCCACCGGCCGCGCGGTGATCCTCTCCACCGGCATGTCGACCCCGAAGCAGATCCGCCACGCGGTGGAGGTCCTCGGCTCCGACAACATCCTGATGTGCCACGCCACGTCGACCTACCCGGCGAAGGCCGAGGAGCTCAACCTGCGCGTCATCAACACGCTCCAGCAGGAGTACCCGAACGTTCCGATCGGCTACTCCGGCCACGAGACCGGCCTGCAGACCACCCTCGCCGCGGTCGCCCTGGGCGCCACCTTCGTCGAGCGTCACATCACCCTCGACCGCGCCATGTGGGGCTCGGACCAGGCCGCCTCCGTGGAGCCGCAGGGCCTCACCCGCCTCGTCCGCGACATCCGCACCATCGAGGCCTCCCTCGGTGACGGCGTCAAGAAGGTCTACGAGTCCGAGCTGGCCCCGATGAAGAAGCTGCGCCGCGTCGCCGGTGTGGTCGCCGAGGCGGAGATCGCCGACGCGGCGGGCGAGCCGGTCGGCGTCTGAGCGCACCACCCCCACAACCCCCCTTACGACGGGACGGTCGTACGTCGATGAGCCCCCGCGCCGGGAACGCCGGCCCCCACACTCTCGCGTTCGTCGAGAGTCCGGTACAGCTGCTGAACGTGCTGGAGTGGGCGCACGCGCATGCGCCCGGCGTGGGGCTCACCCTCGTGGTGCTGTCGCCCGTCGACCCGATGACGCGCGGCCAGCTGCGGCGGATGTCCGACCTGGCCCGCGACGAGGGGCACCAGGTCCGCTGGGAGGAAGCCCGCGGCGGGCCCCTGGCGCCCTTCCAGACCATCGGCGGCCTGACCGGCCTGCTCCGCAGGGCGCGCCGGGTCGTACTGGGGGACCCCTTCTCCCGCTACGTCCAACTGCTGCTGACGATCACCCGGGCCCGTGACCTGGTCGTCGTCGACGACGGCACGGCGACCATGGAGTTCGTCGGCCAACTGGCCCGGGGGGAACGGCTGGTGCGCTGGCACCGCAAGGGCGGCCGCCCCGGCCCGCGCGACCTGATCTTCGCGCCGGTGTCGGCCTCGGCCCGCCGCCGCCTGACCCCCGGCGGCGATCGCCACGTCGAGATCTTCTCCTCCATGCCGATGGAGGAGACCCCGGCGGGCGTCACCGTCAGCGCCAACGACTTCGCCTGGACCCGGGCCCGCTTCGGCCCGCCCCGCATCACCAAGGGCGCCGACATGGTGGGCACGTCCCTGGTGGAGACGGGCGTGGTCGACGACCACCGCTACCTGGAGGCCGTCCGCACGCTGGCCGGGGCCCACGGCGCGACCCGCTACTTCGCCCACCGCCGCGAGAGCACGGACAAGCTCCACCGGCTCGCGGTCGAGACGGGCCTGGAGATCGTCCGCCCCGAACTCCCCCTCGAACTGATCGCCCGCCGCGGCCCCATCGGCCGGACGATCCTCAGCTTCCCCTCCACGGTCGTCCACACCCTCCCGCTCGCCCTCTCCGGCACGGAGGTCCGCGTCGCGGTCTGCGACATCGACCCCACCTGGCTGACCGACCACGCCTCCCCTCGAGCCCAGGGCTTCCTGTCGGGAGTGACGGGGGCGGCACGGGATGTGCACCGGCTGTCGGCGGCGGGGCCGGGGGAGGGGACGGGCGGTCAGGAGGGCC
>KE354237.1 GCA_000415505.1 Streptomyces afghaniensis 772 | reverse complement strand
CAGGACGCCAGCACGCAGAACCAGCAGGTCGACACGATGGTGACCAACAAGGTCGACGTGCTGATCGTGGACGCGGTGGACTCCAAGGCCATCGCCGGCTCGGTGAAGAAGGCCAAGGACGCCGGCATCCCCGTCGTCGCCTACGACCGCCTGGCCGAGGGCCCGATCGACGCCTACACCTCGTTCGACAACGAGACCGTCGGCAAGACCCAGGGCGAGGCCCTGCTGAAGGCCCTGGGCTCCAAGGCCAAGGACGGCCAGATCGTCATGATGAACGGGTCGTCCACCGACCCGAACGCCGCCCAGTTCAAGAAGGGCGCGCACTCCGTCCTCGACGGCAAGGTGAAGATCGGCCGCGAGTACGACACCAAGGAGTGGAAGCCGGAGAACGCCAACGCCAACATGGAGGGCGCCATCTCCGCCCTCGGCAAGGACAAGATCGTCGGCGTCTACTCCGCCAACGACGGCATGGCGGGCGGCATCATCACCGCCCTGAAGGCCGCCGGCATCGCCGACATCCCGGTCACCGGCCAGGACGCCGAACTCTCCGGCGTGCAGCGCATCGTCACCGGTGAGCAGTACATGAGCGTCTACAAGCCCTACCCGCAGGAGGCGGACGTCGCGGCCGAGATGGCCGTCGCCCTCGCCCAGGGCAAGTCGCTCGACTCGATCGCCAAGGACAAGGTCGACAGCCCGACCACCAAGGCCATCCCCTCCGTCCTGGTCCCGGTCGTCTCGCTGACCAAGGACAACATCAACGACACCGTCATCAAGGACGGCATCTACACCGTGAGCGAGATCTGCAGCGGCAAGTACAAGGCCGCCTGCGACAAGATCGGTCTCAAGTAAGCAGCCACCAAGTCCCCGGAGGGGCACGGGAGTCCGGACCGGGCTCCCGTTACCCCCGTACGGGACCCGCTGCCCCGAGTTCCTCCGGCGCCCCGCCACATCAGCCCCGCAAGCTCTGCGGGGCGCCGGAGTGATCACTCCTCCCACACTTCTGCACAACCTCCCGCCGGGTCAGGCGGCGAAGGAGATGGTTCACGTGTCCGCTACGCCCGTGCTGGCGTTGCGCGGGGTCTCCAAGCGGTTCGGTGCCGTACAGGCGCTCACCGACGTAGAGCTTGAGGTCCACGCCGGTGAGGTGGTCGCCCTGGTCGGCGACAACGGCGCCGGAAAGTCCACGCTGGTCAAGACGATCGCCGGCGTGCACCCCATCGATGAGGGCGTCATCGAATGGGACGGCAGGTCCGTCCAGATCAACAAGCCGCACGACGCCCAGCATCTGGGCATCGCGACCGTCTACCAGGACCTCGCGCTGTGCGACAACATCGACGTCGTCGGCAACCTCTACCTGGGCCGGGAGATCCGCAAGCGCGGTGTCCTGGACGAGGTGGAGATGGAGCGCCGCTCCCGCGAGCTCCTCGACACGCTGTCGATCCGCATCCCCAGCGTGCGCATCCCGATCGCCTCGCTGTCCGGCGGCCAGCGCCAGACCGTGGCCATCGCCCGGTCCATGCTCGGCGAGCCCAAGCTGGTCATCCTCGACGAGCCCACCGCCGCCCTCGGCGTCGAGCAGACCGCGCAGGTCCTCGACCTGGTCGAGCGGCTGCGCGAGCGCGGCCACGCCGTGATCCTCATCAGCCACAACATGGCCGATGTGAAGGCCGTCGCGGACAAGGTCGCCGTGCTGCGCCTCGGGCGCAACAACGGCGTCTTCGAGGTCAAGTCGACCTCGCAGGAAGAGATCATCTCCGCCATCACCGGCGCCACCGACAACGCCGTGACCCGCCGTGCGGCGCGCACGAACGGGGAGGTTTCCAAGTGAGCATCGACAAGACCTCCGCGGCCACGGGAGCCCCCGAGGACCACGTCGTGGAGAACCCCGAGGCGGCCAAGGCCGCCGTCACGGTCGTCGACCCCCGGCTGCTGGTGCGCGAGCAGGGTCTCGCCGGCTACGTCACCGAGTTCAAGCGGAAGATGAAGTCCGGTGACCTGGGCTCCATCCCGGTCGTCATCGGTCTGGCGATCATCTGGCTCATCTTCACGAGCCTGAACTCCAACTTCCTCACCGCGGGCAACCTGTCCGACATGTCCGTTGCCATGGTCGGCACGGGCATGATCGCCGTCGGTATCGTGTTCGTGCTGCTGCTGGGCGAGATCGACCTGTCGGTCGGCTCGGTCAGCGGTGTGGCGGGCGCGAGCTTCGCCGTGCTGAACGTCACCAACGGCATGAACGAGTGGCTCGCCTTCGTGCTGGCCATCGTCACCGGCACCGTCGCCGGCGCGCTGCACGGCTTCTTCTTCGCGAAGATCGGCGTCCCGGCGTTCGCCGTCACCCTGGCCGGACTGCTGTTCTGGAACGGCTTCATGCTCCAGATCCTGGGTGACAACGGCACGATCAACCTCGACCCGGACGGGGTCGTGGCCCAGCTGACCAGTTACTACTTCTCGGACGTGGCCGCCGCGTACGGCCTGGCCGCCGTGGTGACCGCCGGGTTCTTCCTCAGCTCCTTCCTCGGCAACCGGCGCCGTGAGGCCGCCGGGGTGCCGTCGCGGCCGCTGAGCGAGACCATCGTGCGGACGGTGCTGCTGGCGGTCGTTGCGTTCGCCGTCGCCATCGTCTTCAACCAGTACAAGGGCCTGCCGCTGGCCGTGGTGATCTTCATCGTGGTGCTGCTGGTCACGGACTTCGTACTGCGGCGCACGGCGTACGGGCGGAAGGTGTTCGCACTCGGCGGCAGCGTCGAGGCGTCGCGCCGGGCCGGTATCAACGTGGAGATGGTCCGGATCTCGGTCTTCGCGATCTCCGGGACGTTCGCGGCGGTCGGCGGTCTGTTCATCGCGTCGAAGATCGCCGCGGCGAACCAGGGCGCCGGTGGAGGTGACCTGCTGATGAACGCGATCGCGGCCGCGGTGATCGGCGGTACGTCGCTGTTCGGCGGCCGTGGACGGACGTGGAACGCGCTGCTCGGTGTGCTGGTGATCGTGTCGATCCAGTACGGGCTCGCTCTGGAGGGCATCGCCTCTCCGGTGCAGTACATGATCACGGGTGGTGTGCTGTTGGCCACGGTCGTGATCGACGCGGTGACGCGCAAGACGCAGAAGACCGCGGGGCGCGCGTAGCTCCGAGGAACATGACTGTGCCCGGCACCGCCAGGTGCCGGGCACAGTCATGTCGTAGGTGTGGCACAACTTGGGTACAGCCGAACGCGTGACGTACGACGCATGGCCTCGGCGCCGCCCGCGAAGGCGGAACATTAGACTCGACAAGCCCGGCAACAGCTCTACTGCAAGGAGGCACGGGTGCCGCTGCTGACCCGTATCAGGGGACCGCGCGATCTGGACCGGCTCAGCCTGGAAGAGCTGAACCAGCTGGCGGAGGAGATCCGGACCTTCCTTGTCGAAGCGGTCTCCAAGACCGGCGGTCACCTCGGCCCCAACCTCGGCGTGGTGGAGCTCACCATCGCCCTGCACCGGGTCTTCGAATCGCCCAAGGACAAGGTGCTCTGGGACACCGGCCACCAGTCCTACGTGCACAAGCTGCTCACCGGCCGTCAGGACTTCTCGAAGCTGAAGATGAAGGGCGGCCTGTCCGGCTACCCCTCGCAGGCCGAGTCCGAGCACGACATCATCGAGAACTCGCACGCCTCGACGGTCCTCGGCTGGGCCGACGGCATCGCCAAGGCCAACGAGCTCCTCGAGCGCGACAGCCACGTCGTCGCCGTGATCGGTGACGGCGCGCTGACCGGCGGCATGGCCTGGGAGGCGCTGAACAACATCGCCGACGCCAAGGACCGGCCCCTCGTCATCGTCGTCAACGACAACGAGCGGTCCTACGCGCCGACGATCGGCGGTCTCGCCAACCACCTCGCGACGCTGCGCACGACGGACGGCTACGAGCGGTTCCTCGCCCGCACCAAGGAGGTTCTGGAGCGCACCCCCGTCGTCGGCCGGCCGCTCTACGACACCCTGCACGGCGCCAAGAAGGGCCTGAAGGACTTCATCGCCCCGCAGGGCATGTTCGAGGACCTCGGCCTGAAGTACGTCGGCCCGATCGACGGGCACGACCTGGAGGCCCTTGAATCCGCCCTCGCGCGGGCCAAGCGGTTCGGCGGCCCCGTCATCGTGCACTGCCTCACCGAGAAGGGCCGCGGCTACCAGCCCGCCCTCCAGGACGAGGCCGACCGCTTCCACGCCGTCGGCAAGATCCACCCCGACACGGGCCTGCCGATCGCCTCCTCCGGCGCCGACTGGACCTCCGTGTTCGGCGAGGAGATGGTCAAGCTCGGCGAGGAGCGCGAGGACATCGTCGCCATCACCGCCGCCATGCTCCAGCCGGTGGGCCTGGACAAGTTCGCCAAGCGCTTCCCCGAGCGGGTCTACGACGTCGGCATCGCCGAGCAGCACGGCGCCGTGTCCGCCGCGGGCCTGGCGACGGGCGGGGTGCACCCGGTGTTCGCGGTGTACGCGACCTTCCTCAACCGCGCCTTCGACCAGGTGCTGATGGACGTGGCCCTGCACAAGTGCGGGGTGACCTTCGTCCTGGACCGGGCCGGTGTCACCGGCACCGACGGGGCGTCCCACAACGGCATGTGGGACATGTCGATCCTCCAGGTCGTGCCGGGGCTGCGGTTGGCCGCGCCGCGTGACGCCGACCAGGTCCGCGCCCAGTTGCGGGAGGCCGTGGCCGTCGACGACGCGCCGACCGTGGTCCGCTTCTCCAAGGGCGCCGTCGGTCCCGCCGTCCCCGCCGTGGGCCGCGTCGGCGGCATGGACGTGCTGCGCGAGCCCGGCACCGACCGGCCCGATGTGCTGCTGGTCTCCGTCGGTGCCCTCGCGCCGATGTGCCTGGAGATCGCCGGGCTGCTCGACAAGCAGGGCATCTCCGCCACCGTCGTCGACCCGCGCTGGGTCAAACCCGTCGACGAGGCCATGGCCCCGCTCGCGGAGCGGCACCGCGTGGTCGTCACCGTCGAGGACAACAGCCGGGTCGGTGGTGTCGGTTCGGCGATCGCGCAGGCGCTGCGGGACGCGGGCGTCGACGTGCCGCTGCGCGACTTCGGCATCCCGCCGCGCTTCCTCGACCACGCCTCGCGCGCCGAGGTCATGGCCGAGATCGGCCTCACCGCGCCGGACATCGCCCGCCAGGTGACCGGGCTGGTCGCCAGGCTGGACGGCCGGTACGAACGCTCCGCGGCCGACGCCGTCGACTCCGTGGAACCCGCGCGCGACTGACGCCGCCGAATGGGCCGGTTCCGCCACCGTGAAGGGTGGTGGAACCGGCCCATTGGCGTGAATGCGTCCGTGCCGGGGCATACGGATGGTGCCCCCTCTCGATCATGTCGAGGACGACAAGCGTGGGAGGTACCCCGTGAGCAGCACCCTCTTCCGGACGAAGAAGGTCGAGCAGTCCATCCTCGACACCGAGGAGCCAGAGCACGCGCTCAAGAAGTCCTTGTCCGCGCTGGATCTGACCGTCTTCGGCGTCGGCGTGATCATCGGCACCGGCATCTTCGTCCTCACCGGAACAGTCGCGAAGAACAACGCCGGGCCCGCGACGGCCCTGGCGTTCGTCGCGGCCGGCGTCGCGTGCGCGCTGGCCGCGCTCTGTTACGCCGAGTTCGCGTCGACGGTCCCGGTCGCCGGGTCCGCCTACACGTTCTCGTACGCCTCCCTCGGTGAGCTGCCCGCCTGGATCATCGGCTGGGACCTGGTGCTGGAGTTCGCGCTCGGTACGGCGGTGGTGGCCGTCGGCTGGTCGGGCTACATCCAGTCGCTCATGGACAACGCGGGCTGGGAGATGCCCGCGGCCCTGGGCAGCAGAGAGGGTGCCGACGTCTTCGGCTTCGACATCCTCGCCGCCGCGCTCGTCCTCGTCCTCACCTTCATCCTCGTACTCGGCATGAAGCTGTCCGCGCGGATCACGTCGCTCGTCGTCGCCATCAAGGTGACGGTCGTCCTCGTCGTGATCATCGCGGGGGCGTTCCTCATCAAGGGTGAGAACTACGACCCGTTCATCCCGAAGGAGAAGCCGGTGGAGGCCGGGTCGAGTCTCGACTCCCCGCTGATCCAGCTCATGTTCGGCTGGGCGCCCTCCAACTTCGGCGTGATGGGCATCTTCACCGCCGCCTCCGTCGTGTTCTTCGCCTTCATCGGCTTCGACGTCGTGGCCACGGCGGCGGAGGAGACCCGGAATCCGCAGCGCGACATGCCGCGCGGCATTCTCGGCTCGCTGCTCATCTGCACGGCCCTGTACGTCGCCGTGTCGATCGTCGTGACCGGCATGCAGCACTACAGCCGGCTGTCCGTCGACGCGCCGCTCGCCGACGCGTTCAAGGCCACCGGGCATCCCTGGTACGCGGGGTTCATCAGCTTCGGCGCCGCGGTCGGTCTGACGACGGTGTGCATGATCCTCTTGCTCGGTCAGACCCGCGTGTTCTTCGCGATGAGCCGTGACGGGCTGCTGCCGCGGTTCTTCTCGCACGTCCACCCGCGGTTCAGGACCCCGCACCGGCCGACCATCCTGCTCGGCGTGATCATCGCGATCCTGGCCGGCTTCACTCCGCTGACGGAGCTCGCCGCGCTGGTGAACATCGGCACGCTGTTCGCCTTCGTGGTCGTCGCCATCGGTGTGCTCGTCCTCCGCAGGACCCGCCCCGACCTGCACCGGGCGTTCCGCACGCCGTGGGTGCCGGTCATCCCGATCCTGTCGGTGTGCGCCTCACTGTGGCTGATGATCAACCTGCCAGCGGAGACGTGGGTGCGGTTCGGCATCTGGATGGCCGCCGGGTTCGTCGTGTACTTCCTCTACGGCCGCACACACAGCCGCCTCGCGAGGGGAGAGGCAACCAAGCCGGAGGAGGCGCTCTAGCGCGCCCCCTGCGCCTGACGCCGGGCGGTGGGTCGGGGCCGCGCCGGGGGGTGCGGGCGCGTCGTGGTTGCCCTAGCTGCGGGCAGTCGTGCCTCCCCCAGTGCCTTTAGGGCCTGGAGGTGCCCCCAGGCGGCACGGGTGGGCGCAGCGGCACCCCGCTCCGCCGGGTTGCGGGTCCGCCCGCCCCGGGCAGCCGCTGCAGCACCGGGTTGAGCGTCCCCCGCCCCTACGGCCGTACCGACCTTGGCCCCGCCACCTCCGCCCCCAGCTCCCCGACCCGCCTCCGCAGCTCCCGGTCCGCCGTGATCACCAGTACGGAACGGTCACCGGCCGACGCGACCACCTCCACGATGTGGTCGTCCCCACTGCCCGGCGCCGACTCCACCCGCACCCCCGCCACGGACTCCACCCGGCGCGCCGCCCCCTCCACCACGAGCACGATCTCCACCGCCCCGGCGGCAGCCACCCCCGGCACCCCGTCCGACGCCAACCGGTCCCGCAACCGCTCCGCCGCCCCCTTCCGGTCCCGCCACCAACCGTCCGGCACCGACCCGACGACATTCGCGGCGTCGACGACGACAAGCAGGGGAGCGTTGCTGTTCATGTGGTCAGGGTCGCACGGCGGATCCCGGCCGGGCAGGGGCGGGCGGGTCGTCAACGCGTCCCGTCCGCGTAAGGTGAACCGGTGAACGGCGACTGGCTCATCCGCGGCCGCGACGGCCGCCTCACCGTCTACCTGCCCTCCGGCGACGCCGTCCTGTGCCGTGCGGAACGCGGCCCCGCCGGCTCCTGGGACGCCCCCCGAACCGTCGGCGGCACCCAGAAGCTGCACCCGGGCGTCGCGGTCGGCCAGGGTGCCGACGGCTACGCCCATCTGGCCGCCTGGCGGCCCACCGTGCCGGGCGAGTCGGGCCTCGTGCACTCCACGCACTTCCGGCCCCGGCTCGCGCCCCTGGACTGGGTTCCGATCGGGCATCCCGACAAGAAGGGCGACCGGACGGGCGAGCCGGCCGTCGCCGTCGACGCCCAGGGGCGTGGCTATGTCTTCGTCCGTAACAAGGGCGGCGGAGTGAGCCTGCGCAACCAGAAGGAGAAGGGCGGCTGGGGGCCCTGGCAGGACCTCGAGGGGCATGACGTGGAGGGGGAGTTGGCCGCCGTCACGGGGGAGTCGGGGCTGGTCGAGGTGTATGCGAGTGCGGGCGGCGGGATTCTGCACTGGCGGCAGGAGGAGCCGGGCCGGACCCCGGTGCGGGGAGAGGGGGCCGACGTGCCCGCGCGTCCGGGGACCCTCCGGGCGATCGCCACGTCCGCCGAGCACACCACCCTCTTCTTCACGGACGTCTCCGGCGACCTGTGCGCCTGGCGCCCGGGGGAGAAGCCGGTGACGCTCATCGCCTCCGCGGGGCCGGGTCCCGTGTCCGCCGTGCGCTGTGAGATCGAGGGGCACGACGTCACCGTGCTCGCCCAGCGGTCCTCCAGTGGCCGGGTCGCGTTCGCCGCCTATCCGACCGAACAGGAGTCCGCCGGGGCCTGGTGGACCGAGTCCGGACCCCAGCTGCCTGCCGACGCCGCCGTGTCGCTGGCGCTCGACGAGCACGACGAGGTCGTCGCGGCCTCCCTCTCGCCGTCGACCGGGAAGCTGTTCCTCACCCGCCGCAAGGACGAGCCGGGGCTCGCGCTTGAGGCCTGGCGGGAGATCTGACACCCCGTTCCTTCTGAGGCTCCCGTCGCTCCGGACACTCGAAGTGTGACAAGGGTTGTAGGGATGTGTGCGTGACGAGACGCACCTCGGGTGAACATGGTCATAAAGTGAAGGTTTTGTTAGCCTCCTCGCACTGTTCGATTTGCTGGGGGGCCGGTTGCCGCTGCGTCTGGCCGGGGCCGCGGCAACGGGGTTGGGGAATGATGTCGTGAGCAGATCCTCCGCGGTGGATCTTGTGGTTGTCGGACTCGGTTACGTGGGGCTGCCGTTGGCCAGGTCCGCGGCTGCCGCCGGCCTCAAGGTGGTCGGTCTCGACCGCAGCCGACGGGTGGTCGACGGGCTGAACGCCGGCCGTTCGCACGTGGACGACATCACCGACTCCGATGTGCGCGCCATGCTGGAGCGGGGCTTCGAGGCCACCGACCGCGCCGGGGTCATCGCGGATGCCGCCGCGGTCGTGGTGTGCGTGCCGACGCCGCTCACCGACCACGGTGCTCCGGACCTCGGCGCGGTGCACGCGGCCGTGGACGACATCGCCGCCCATCTGCGGGCCGGCACGCTCGTGGTGCTGGAGTCGACGACGTACCCGGGGACCACCGACGAAGTCGTCAGGCCCCGGCTGGAGGCCGGTGGGCTGCGCGTCGGCGCCGACTTCCACCTCGCCTTCTCCCCGGAGCGCATCGACCCGGGCAACGCCTCCTTCGGGCTGGAGAACACGCCCAAGGTCGTCGGCGGCGTCACGGCCGACTGCACCAAGGCCGCCCGCGCCCTCTACGAGCGTTTCGTGAACCGGGTCGTCGAGGCCAAGGGCACCCGCGAGGCCGAGATGGCCAAGCTGCTGGAGAACACCTACCGGCACGTCAACATCGCGCTCGTCAACGAGATGTCGATGTTCTGCCGTGAGATCGGTGTCGACCTGTGGGACGCGATCCGGTGCGCGTCCACGAAGCCGTTCGGGTTCGCGCCCTTCTACCCCGGCCCCGGCGTCGGCGGGCACTGCATCCCGATCGACCCCAACTACCTGTCGTACAAGGTCCGTTCGCTGGGCATTCCGTTCCGGTTCGTGGAGCTGGCGCAGGAGATCAACCAGCGGATGCCCGTGCACGTCGTCAACCGGGCCGCCGATCTGCTCAACGACCAGGGCAAGGCCGTGCGCGGCTCGCGCGTCCTGCTGCTCGGCGTGACCTACAAGCCGGACATCTCCGACCAGCGCGAGAGCCCGGCGCTGGCCGTCGCGGAGAACCTCCTCGCGCGCGGCGCCGAACTCGTCTACTTCGACCCGCGGGTCGAGGACTGGCGCGTCGGTGGCGCCCCCGTCGAGCGTGCCGAGGACTATCTCGCCGCCGCCGAGGCCGCCGACCTCACCATCCTGCTCCAGCCGCACCGCGAGATCGACCTGGACGTGCTCGCCGACCGGGCCCGCACACTCTTCGACACCCGGGGCAAGTCCGCCGACCACCCGCGGGTGGTCAAGCTGTGACAACCGAAGACACGTACATACCCGGGGCCGTCGACTCCGGCGGCCGCCGCGCGCACCGCAAACGGCGGCACCTGAAGGTCTCGTACTTCGTCTTCCTGGGCCTGGCCGCGCTGATCGCCACCCGGCTCGACGCCGGGTCCCTGCACCTGTACTCGATGGGTGCCATGGGCCTGCTCGCCCTGAAGATGTTCGGCGCGCTCTTCTACCGTCCGGCCAAGGCCGGACGGGAGGAGCTGGAGTACCTGGAGAACGCCTGGGTCACCGCGGTCATCCCGATCTACAACGAGGACCCGGTGATGTTCGAGCAGGGCATGCGCAGCCTCCTCGCGCAGAGCCGCCTGCCCAACGAGATCCACATCATCGACGACGCCAGCGCCGACGACTCCGGCATCCGCGCGGCCAAGAAGATGCGCCGCGAGTTCGAGGCCAAGGGCGTCAAGTACACCGTCAGCGTCCAGCCCGAGAACAAGGGCAAGCGCGAGGCGCTGGCGCTGGGCTTCGAGGCCGCGCCGTACTCGGACATCTTCCTCTGCGTCGACTCGGACACCGTGCTGTCCCGGGACACCGTGCGCGAACTGCTGCTGCCGCTGGCCGACGAGAAGATCATGGCCTCCACCGGCATGGTGCTGGCGCTCAACCACGACAGCAACATCTTCACGCGCCTGCAGGACCTGCGATACGGCAACTCGTTCCTCTTCGAGCGGGCCGCCTACTCGCGGCTGAAGTCGGTCCTGTGCTGCTGCGGCGCGCTCTCCGCCTACCGCGGCACGCTGGTGCGCAAGTACCTGCCGGACTTCCTCAACCAGCAGTTCCTGGGCAAGCCGGCCGTCTTCGGCGACGACCGCCGCATGACCAACTACTGCCTGATGGAGGGCCAGGTCGTCTTCCAGGAGACGGCCGTCGGCTACACCGCCGTCCCCGAGAAACTGCCGCACTTCCTGCGCCAGCAGGTCCGCTGGAACAAGTCCTTCTTCCGCGAGTCGCTGTGGGCCTTCCGGCACCAGAAGAAGTACCGGCCCGCCTTCTGGCTGACCTGCATGGAACTCGCGCTGTGGCTGGTCTTCGGCTCGGCGATGTTCTACTCGATGGTCATCCTGCCCATCATCAAGCCCGAGCAGTTCGTCAACCACATCGGTGACTACCTGGTCTTCATGGTCCTGATGGGCTACCTGCGCAATGTGCGCTACCTCGACTTCCCGCGCCGCGGCATGGGCTTCGTCAAGCGGTTCGGCATGTTCCTGCTCGCCCCGATCTACGGCGTGATCCAGCTGACCCTGCTCACCCCGCTGCGCTTCTACGCCCTGTTCACCCTGCACAAGGGCAGCTGGGGCACCCGCCAGGGCGGTGTCGAGGTGTCCGTGGCCGGTGACCACGAGTCCGATGTGACGGAGATCTTCGAGGAAGAGGACCCGTACTCCGACAAGAAGGTCACCGAGACGCTCCAGCTGATGCGTCTGGAGGGCGTGGCCCTGCGCACCCGGCCCCGCCCGTCCGGCGGCATCCCGGCCCAGCCGCAGCCGATCCCCGGTTACGACGAGGAGCAGCACGCGGCGGCCCCGCAGCAGCGCGTGAGCTGGGGGACACCGGAACCGGCCGGCCATCAGCAGTGGCAGGGCGGGTATGACGGCTACCCCGACCAGTACCAGCAGCAGTACCCGGGACATGGCCACGAGCCCCAGCAGGGCGCGTACCCGTACCAGGACCCTTCCTGGCAGCAGGGGAACGGCCAGGGCGGCTGGTAGGCCGCCTCCGTCGGACGGGCATGAGAGAGGGCGGCCGGGGGGCCGCCCCTCTCTCATGTGTCCGGTCTGGTGCGTCCGGGCCTCAGGTGTACGAGGCCATCGCCTCCTCGACCGTCAGCACCGGGATGTCCCGGTCGTCGATCGCCTTCATCAGCGTCTCCAGGCCCGCCTTGCCGATCTCGGTGCTCGTCGCGGGGGCGCCCTCGGTGACCTTGTGCAGACAGAGGATCAGCCAGTCACCGCTGTTCACGCACCGGTCGAGCCGGCCGCCCGCGCCGGTCAGCTTCGACAGTGCCGTACCGCCGATGCCGGTGCCGTCGTTGATGCCGGTCAGCGCCTTGAGACGGTACGGCATCGCCGGCGCGAACGACTCGATCGTCTCGGAGATGATCGACCGGGCCGTGGTGAAATGCCGGCTCGCGATCTGGTCGACCGGGACTCCGTCGGTCGTCTTCTGGAACGCGCCGTGCGGATACGCGAAGTGCTCGCTGGTGAAGCCGTTGGACACCAGCCACTCGCGCAGCTTCCGGAAGTCGGCGTCGGCCTCCTCGGCGGTGAGCTTGGGATAGCTCGCCGTGTGGACGGCGTTCGCGTACGAGTGGCCCGCCATCTCCCAGCCGGAGAAGTCCTGCATCGAACGCATCTGGTTGAGCGTCAGGAAGCTGCCGGTGCCGATGGCGTCGGCGATGTTGTAGACCGTGCCCGGGAAGCCGTAGCGGTCCATGACCGGGCGGGCCAGGTCGTGGATCGACTTGTGTGAGTCGTCGAAGGTGATGGAGACGACGCCCTTGGGGAAGACCGAGACCGTGTCCGGTATCAGCTCCACGGCCTGGAGCCGGTACGTCACCGGGCCGCCGGCGTTGTCGTACACGGCGAACGACATGTCGGTGAAGCCGGTCTTCGTGGACGGCTTGCCGTCGGCGCCGATGGAATACGTGCCGGCCGCCGCGTTGACGTCCGCCCACTGGAGGTGGACCGTCACCCACTCCCCGGACTGGACGTAGTTGGCCGACGTCTTGGAGTGGGTGTGCAAGGTCCAGGCGAAGTGGTTCGCGAGGGAGCCGCTGCCCAGGTAGAAGACGAGCTTGGCCAGGTTCGTCACGTCGTCGACGCGGAAGACGAGCCGGATCATCTTGCCGGTCAGGCTCACCGCTGGCATGCCGGTCTTGCGGACGTAGGACTGCTTGCCGCTGCCGTTCGTGGTCACCCGGACCGACTGGGTGCCGCGCACGAAGACGGACTTGTCGTTCGCCTCGGCCGACGCGGTGCCCGCACCCCCGGGCGTCCAGCCGTGGGACGCCTGGAACTGCTGGGACCAGCCGGCCCGGCGGTACTTGGGTCGGCGGCCGGAGGGGGCGTAGAGGGGAGGCGTGGCGAGGCCTCCGATGGCTCCCTCGGCGGCCGGCGCGGCGGCGGGCTGCGCCACCACCTTGCCCAGCCACGCGCCGCCGCCTGCCATGGCGACGCCTCCTGTACCGCCCATCAGCAGCGCGGAGCGCCTGCTCACCACCGGCTTGTCCTCCGTTGCCTGTGCAGCGTGCCTGTGGGCGCCGGACCGCCTTTTGCTCACCGGGACTCCCGAACCGTGTCGAAGTAGTTCATGCCCTCGTCGGTGAAGCCGTCGACAGCGGACTGCACTTGCTTCGCCGACAGGGTCTCGTTCGCGTTGTAGTAGAGCCAGTCCACCTTCATGTCCCAAGCACGGTTTCCCTTGAAGGGCAGATCGATGAACCAGTGGTTGAAGTTCACGGACATGTCCGCGCGCGGGGCGTACTTCCCGTTGCTGAGGAAGAGCTTCTTGCCGTCGAGCCAGTAGGCGACCACGCCGTCCTTCACCCTGATCAGCACGGTGTGCCAGGCGGCGAGGCTCTTGTTCGTGGTCTCGTAGACCCGGTCGTTCGTCTTGTGGTCGAACCAGGTCACGGTGTCGAGCTTGGGACCGGGACGGCCCCAGCCGCCGTTCGGCATGTACTCGTTGTCCAGCTCGCTGTACTTCGAGCCCGTGCCGCCGATGGTGTAGAAGGTCTGGTTGACGTGGTCGCCGGGGTCTCCGGTGGCCGGCCCGTCGCTGAAGTGGATCCGGGCCGCGTAGGTGCCGTCGCGGAACTTGCTCGCGGCCGTGCCGAGGCTAGCCTGCTTCGTCCCGGCCCTGGTGCCGTCCGTGCTGGCGCGCAGGTTGAGCACCTGGCCGTCCTCGTGGGCGCCCTCGGTGGCGGGGAAGGTGACGCCGTCCGCCGACCAGGTGCTCTCGATGCCGGGGCCGCCCTTGCTGGTGCGGACCAGCCAGCCGTGCTTGAACAGGGCCGGGTCCTTGGCACCCAGGTACGTGAAGTCGTCGAACAGCACCCCGGCCGGGGGAGCCGGCAGCGGGTCGGGCGCGGCGGCCTGAGCCGAGGCCTTCTTCTCGGCACTGGCCTCGGTGCCGTCCGGCTCCTCGCCCCAGGCGAGGACGCCCCGCTTGTAGGCGGTGACCTTCTCCGCCTCCTTGTACGACGTCATCTCGGCGTCGAAGGAGCGGTCGTCGGACTGCTTCAACTGCTTGTGGTCGGTGCGGAAGAGCTGGAGGTCGATGCCCTTGCTGTTGGCGCCGGGCTCGAGGCTGCCCGCGCCGGCCGTGAATCTGACCTCCAAGTAGTGGTCGGCGCTGTCGGTGGCCTTGTCCATCGCGACGATCCGGCCGGCGACGTTCGAGCAGCCGAAGGCGGCGTTGACGCAGTTGAAGGCATAGGAGGCGGCGCCGTCGGCGGTGAACCAGTACCGGAGCGTCACATCGCTCAACGGCAGTGGCTTCTCCGTGTCGTTGAAGACCTCCAGCGATGGCTTGGCGGCCGTCGCGGTCGCCGGGGTGTCGGTCCGGTAGCGGACCTTGAGCTCGGGCGGGTCCGGATTCGCCGCCTTCCACACGGGATACAGCGCCGTGCCGCCGGCGGCGACCACCGCCACCAGGAGCAGGAGCCTGATCTTGGGCCAGACCCGGCGTCCGGGTGGGCGGCGGCGGGAGGACGCCACGAACGACTCCTTCGAGGACACCCGGTGGTCTCCGGTGGAGACCGTCAGGGCACGGTAAACAATGGTCAGATTGTGTGAGGATCCTATCTGTGACGGTATGCAGAAGGGGGGCGGGGCGTCCGGATCGTTACCGTACGCCCCACCCCCTCAGGGGTTACGCGTTACGCGGGGACGCTCGCCACGCCCTGCGCCAGGAACCTCTTGCCGTTGACCCGCTCGGAGACGCCCTCGCGGTCCAGGTACGGCGTGATGCCGCCCAGGTGGAACGGCCAGCCGGCGCCCGTGATCAGGCACAGGTCGATGTCCTGCGCCTCGGCGACGACGCCCTCGTCGAGCATGAGCCCGATCTCCTGCGCCACCGCGTCGAGCACGCGCGTGCGCACCTGCTCCTCCGTCAGGACGCTGTCGCCCTGCTTCAGCAGCGCGGCGACCTCCGGGTCCAGCTCGGGCTTGCCGCTGTCGTAGACGTAGAAGCCGCGCTTGCCAGCCTCGACGACCGCCTTGAGGTTCGGGGAGACCGTGAAGCGGTCCGGGAACGCCTTGTTGAGCGTCTCGGAGACGTGCAGGCCGATCGCCGGGCCGACCAGCTCCAGCAGGACCAGCGGCGACATCGGCAGGCCCAGCGGCTCGACGGCCTTCTCGGCCACCTCGACCGGGGTGCCCTCGTCGATGACGTTCTGGATCTCGCCCATGAAGCGGGTCAGGATGCGGTTCACGACGAACGCCGGGGCGTCCTTCACCAGCACCGCGGTCTTCTTCAGCTTCTTGGCGACACCGAACGCCGTGGCCAGGGAGGCCTCGTCGGTCTGCTCGCCGCGGACGATCTCCAGCAGCGGCAGCACGGCGACCGGGTTGAAGAAGTGGAAGCCGACGACCCGCTCGGGGTTCTTCAGCTTCGACGCCATCTCCGACACCGACAGCGAGGAGGTGTTGGTGGCCAGGATCGCGTGCGCCGGGGCGACCGCCTCGACCTCCGCGAACACCTTCTGCTTGACGCCCATCTCCTCGAACACGGCCTCGATGATGAAGTCCGCGTCCGCGAAGCCCTCGGCCTTGTCCAGGACACCGGTCACCAGCGCCTTGAGGCGGTTGGCCTTGTCCTGGTTGATACGGCCCTTGCCGAGCAGCTTGTCGATCTCGGCGTGGACGTAGCCCACACCCTTGTCGACGCGCTCCTGGTCGATGTCGGTCAGCACGACCGGCACCTCCAGGCGGCGCAGGAACAGCAGCGCGAGCTGGCTGGCCATCAGGCCGGCGCCGACGACACCGACCTTGGTGACCGGACGGGCCAGGTTCTTGTCCGGGGCACCCGCCGGGCGCTTGCCGCGCTTCTGCACCAGGTTGAAGGCGTAGATGCCGGAGCGCAGCTCACCGCCCATGATCAGGTCGGCGAGCGCCTTGTCCTCGGCGTCGTAGCCCTGCTGGAGGTCGCCGTTCTTGGCGGCGGCGATGATGTCCAGCGCGCGGTAGGCGGCCGGGGCGGCGCCGTGCACCTTGGAGTCCGCGATGAAACGGCCCTTGGCGACGGCCTGGTCCCAGCCCTCGCCGCGGTCGATCACCGGGCGCTCGACCTCGATCTCGCCCTTGAGGACGGACGCGGTCCAGATCAGCGACTGCTCCAGGAAGTCCGCACCCTCGAAGAGCGCGTCGGCGATCCCGAGCTCGTAGACCTGCTTGCCCTTGAGCTGCTTGTTCTGGTTGAGGCTGTTCTCGATGATCACCGAGACGGCCTTGTCGGCGCCGATCAGGTTCGGCAGCAGCGTGCAGCCGCCCCAGCCCGGGACCAGGCCGAGGAAGACCTCGGGGAGCGAGAACGCCGGGAGGGCCGCGGAGACGGTCCGGTAGGTGCAGTGCAGACCGACCTCGACGCCACCGCCCATCGCGGCGCCGTTGTAGTACGCGAAGGTCGGCACGGCCAGCTTGGACAGCCGCTTGAAGACCTCGTGGCCGCCCTTGCCGATGGCGAGCGCGTGCTCGTACTCCTTGAGGATCTCCACGCCCTTGAGGTCGGCGCCGACCGCGAAGATGAACGGCTTGCCGGTGATGCCGGCGCCGACGATCTCGCCGTCCGCGGCCTCCTTCTCGACCTGGTCGATCGCGGCGTTCAGGTTCGCCAGCGAGGCCGGGCCGAAGGTGGTCGGCTTGGTGTGGTCCAGGCCGTTGTCCAGGGTGATCAGGGCGAAGCGCCCGGCACCCGACGGGAGGTCGAAGTGGCGTACGTGCGCCTGCGTGACGACCTCGTCCGGGAACAGCTCGGAAGCCTGCTTCAGAAGCTCGGCGGTGGTGCTCACTTGTCCCCCTCGAAGTGCGGGTTCTCCCAGATGACCGTCGCGCCCATGCCGAAGCCGACGCACATGGTCGTCAGGCCGTAGCGGACGTGCGGCTGCTCCTCGAACTGGCGGGCCAGCTGCGTCATCAGACGGACGCCGGAGGAGGCCAGCGGGTGGCCGAAGGCGATGGCGCCACCGTACTGGTTGACGCGCTCGTCGTCGTCGGCGATGCCGTAGTGGTCGAGGAAGGCCAGGACCTGGACGGCGAAGGCCTCGTTGATCTCGAACAGGCCGATGTCGGAGATCGACAGGCCGGCCTGGGCCAGCGCCTTCTCCGTCGCCGGGATCGGGCCGTAGCCCATGACCTCCGGCTCGACGCCCGCGAAGGAGTAGGAGACCAGGCGCATCTTCACGGGGAGGTCGTTCTCCCGCGCGAACTCCTCGGAGGCGATGACCGAGGCGGTGGCGCCGTCGTTCAGACCGGCAGCGTTACCGGCGGTGACCCGGCCGTGGACGCGGAACGGGGTCTTGAGGCCCTGGAGGTTCTCCAGGGTCGTGCCCGGGCGCATCGGCTCGTCGGCGGTGACCAGGCCCCAGCCCGTCTCACCGGCCTCCGCGTTGGTGCGGCGCACCGAGACCGGCACCAGGTCGGCCTGGATCTTGCCGTTGGCGTACGCCTTGGCGGCCTTCTCCTGGGAGCGCACGGCGTACTCGTCGGCGCGCAGCTTGGTGATCTGCGGGTAACGGTCGTGCAGGTTCTCCGCGGTCATGCCCATGAACAGGGCCGACTCGTCGACCAGCTTCTCGCTGACGAACCGCGGGTTCGGGTCCACGCCCTCGCCCATGGGGTGGCGGCCCATGTGCTCGACACCGCCGGCGATGGCGACGTCGTAGGCACCGAAGGCGACGGAACCGGCGACCGTGGTCACGGCCGTCAGGGCGCCCGCGCACATGCGGTCGATCGAGTAACCGGGGACGGACTGCGGCAGACCGGCGAGGATCCCCGCGGTACGGCCGATGGTGAGGCCCTGGTCGCCGATCTGCGTGGTCGCGGCGATGGCGACCTCGTCGATCTTCTTCGGGTCGAGGCCGGGGTTGCGGCGCAGCAGCTCCCGGATCGCCTTCACGACGAGGTCGTCGGCACGGGTCTCGTGGTAGATGCCCTTCGGGCCCGCCTTGCCGAACGGGGTGCGGACGCCGTCTACGAAGACGACGTCCCTGACGGTACGAGGCACGATGGCTCTCCTCCAGGGTCCAGGACGCTGAGCGCTTGCTCATCCCATGCTACTTATGAGTAACGTAGCTGCACAGTCCTGACATGGCGAGCGGCGAAGGTCACACCCATCTCACCGAGGCGGCGCAGTGGATCCCCTGGGCGTCAGAACAGGCGTCGGCACAGGATGTGACCCAGTCGCCCCATCGCCCGTGATCACCGAGAACAACGTCCGCGCCACCTCCGCCCCGAACCGTGCACGTCATGACTCATCGCGGACAGCGTCGGATGCGTCAGCCGGCACAGCTGCGAGTCGTCCCAGGCCAGCAGTGACACATCCTCCGGCACCCGCAATCCCATCTCCGCCGCCACCGACAACCCCGCCACCGCCATGACGTCGTTGTCGTACACGATCGCCGTCGGCCGGTCCGGCGGCGCCGCCGTCAGCAGGGAACGCGTCGCCCGCGCCCCCGCGTCCCCGGAGAAGTCCGTCGCCACCTGCCACGCCCCGGCCAGCGCCAGCGCCCCCGCCGCCTCGTCGAACGCCGCCGTCCGGATGGCCGTGTGCCCGAGGGCCGCCGCCCCGCCCACCCGGGCGATCCGCCGGTGCCCCAGCGCGGCCAGATACCGCACCGCCTCCGTCACGGCCGTCGCGTCGTCGGTCCACACCGAGGTGAGCCCCCCGGTCAGCGAGGGATGCCCGACCGCGACCACCGGCAGCCCGAGCCGCTCCACCAGGTCCACCCGGGGGTCGCCGGCCCGGAAGTCGACGAGGATCGACCCGCCGATCTGCCGGCCCCGCCACCACGACTCCTGGACCCCCACCTCCTCGTCCAGATTCCGTACGAGTCTCAGCAGCAGGGAGCAGGAGTGCTCGGCCAGGACGCTCTCCACGCCCGAGACGAACTCCATGTACCAGGGTTCGAGCCCGAGCATCCGCGCCGGCCGGCACACCGCGAGCCCCACCACGTCCACGCGCGAACCGGCCAGCGTCCGCGCCGTGAGGTTCGGCGCCCAGCCCAGCTCCCGTGCCGCCCGGAAGATCCGGTCCCGGGTCGCCTCCGACAGCCCGGGCTTGTGGTTGAACGCGAGCGACACGGCACCCTTGGACACACCGGCGCGCGCGGCGACGTCCTTGATGGTGACGCGGGGGTCGGCGTTGCCGTCATCGGGTGGGCTCCACGCAGTACAGGGCCGAACGAGCACTCTCCGCGTCCGGAGTCTTCCAGCCGCGCACGCCGATGGTCACCTCTTCCCCCGGCAGCAGCGTGACCAGCCCCCGGTCGGCCCGCGCCCGCGGATCCAGCCGGTCGGCCTGGAGCAGCAGGTCCCGGACCAAGGTGCGGGCGGTGACGGTGATGCCGTCGGGGGCGAGCGCGACATCGAACTCCGGCCTGGGGTAGGGCACCTCACGGTCCGGCACCGGGAAGTGCACCGCACGCATACCGTCCGCGTCCACGACCAGGAACTCCTCAGGCCCGGCCGGCGTCAGCTCCCGCGGAACATCCACCCGCGCCACCGTCCGCCCCCCGGCGGTCACCTCCACCGCCACCTGCCCCAGCACCTCGCCCCCGACGGACATCCGCCGCAGGGTAAGGGCCGGCGTCCAGTTTCCGGCCGCCTGGTTGACGGCCGCCAGCACCAGCCCGCCGTCCCGCGGCTGGAGCGTCAGCAACCGGTCCGCGTACAGCCGCCTCAGCTCGTGGTACAGCGGCTTCTCCCGCCCGTCCCCGTCGATCGCCGCCCAGGAGGTCACCGGCCAGCAGTCGTTGAGCTGCCAGACGACCGTGCCCGCGCACACCGGCCAGTGCGCACGCCAGTGCTCGATCCCGGCCGCGACCGCCCGTGCCTGGTTGACCTGCATCAGGTAGTGCCAGCGGTCGAAGTCCCCCTTCGGCACGGCGAAGTGCCGGGCCAGCCCCCGTTCCAGCTTCCCGTTGCCGTCGTCGGCCTTCTGGTGGTGCAGCATGCCGGGGGAGTCCGGTGCGAGCTCCTCCCCGGGCAGCGCCTGCCGCAGCGTGGCGTACGCGGGCGGCGCCTGCCAGCCGAACTCGGCGACGAACCGGGGGACGCTCAGCCGGTAGTCGGCGTAGTCCTCCCGGTTCCACACCTCCCAGGAGTGGTGCGTGCCGTGCTCCGGATCGTTCGGATGCCGGTCCCATGACCCGGACCAGGGACTCCCCGCCGTGTACGGCCGTGTCGGATCCAACTCGGCCACCACCCGCGGCAGTACGCCCAGGTAGTACCCCTCGCCCCAGGAGTCCCCGGCCAGCCGCGGCTCCCAGCCCCAGTCCCTGAAGCCCCACAGGTTCTCGTTGTTGCCGTTCCACAGCACCAGCGACGGATGCGGCATCAGCCGTACGACGTTCTCCCGGGCCTCGGCCTCCACCTCACCGCGCAGCGGCTGCTCCTCCGGGTAGGCCGCGCACGCGAACGGGAAGTCCTGCCAGACCAGCAGCCCGAGTTCGTCGCAGGCGTCGTAGAAGTCCTCGCTCTCGTAGATCCCGCCGCCCCACACCCGTACGAGGTCCACGCCCGCCCCGACGGCCTGCTCCAGCCGCTCCCGGTACCGCTCGCGGGTGATCCGGGACGGGAAGACGTCGTCGGGGATCCAGTTGACGCCCCGCGCGAAGAGCCGCTCGCCGTTGACGACGAGCGTGAATCCGGTGCCGTGCGCGTCGGGCCGTAGGTCCAGTTCCACGGTCCGGAAGCCGATCCGCCGCCGCCACACGTCCAGCGCGTCGTCGCCGTGCAGCAGCCGCACCTCGACGTCGTACAGCGGCTGTTCGCCGTAGCCGCGCGGCCACCACAGCCGGACGTCCGGCACCCGCAGCCGTACGACCCCGCCCGCCCCGTCGATCTCCGCGCGCGCCCGCACCCCGCCGACCGTCGCCTCCAGGGCGAGCGGCGCCTCCACCCGGGTCCGCTCCACGTCGACGGCCAACTCGACGACGCCCACGCCCTCGTCGACGGTGACCAGCGGACGCACCCGGGCGATCCGGGCCGTCGACCAGTGCTCCAGGCGCACCGGCCGCCAGATCCCGGCCGTCACCAGGGTCGGCCCCCAGTCCCAGCCGAAGGAGCAGGCCATCTTGCGCAGGTACTGGTAGGGCTCGGCGTAGGCGGCGGGCCGCTCGCCCAGCCGTCCCCGCACGGCTTCGGCCTCGGCGTAGGCGGAGACGAACCGCACGGACAGCCGCCCGGACAGCCCCGTCACGTCGAACCGGTACGAGCGGTGCATGTTCCGCACCTTGCCCAGCAGCCGCCCGTCCAGGGAGATCTCGGCGACGGTGTCGAGCCCGTCGAAGACCAGGTCGGTCTGCTCCTGCGCGGACGCGCTCGTGA
Organism: Streptomyces afghaniensis 772; assembly: GCA_000415505.1. Classification (GTDB taxonomy): domain Bacteria; phylum Actinomycetota; class Actinomycetes; order Streptomycetales; family Streptomycetaceae; genus Streptomyces; species Streptomyces afghaniensis. Next base: position 19,751 of record KE354237.1, on the reverse strand, counting down.
GCTCGCGCTCGTACGTCCAGTCCCGGCGCCCCACCCACGCCACCTCGGACTCGCCCAGGCCCAGGAACGGGTCCGGGATCGCCCCGGCCGCCATCAGGTCGGTGTGCACGCAGCCCGGCACGGAGGCCGGGAGCGGGCCCGGCTCGTGCCGCAGGATCCATCCGTCGCCGAGCGGTGTGGCCTCCAGCATGCGCACTCCCTTAACCGGTCAAGTAAAGAGTCGTGTACAGGTTTTCGCAGCGTTGGCGGGAATGGGACTTTACCGGTTGAGAAAGCGCTGTCAGAGTGCCGAACCAGCCATACCGCACGTGCTCTTCCGTCCCGAGTTCCCCTCCGCGAACGGAGCTGATGCACATGAACCGCCGTACCGTCCTCGCCCTCGCCGTGGGCGCAGCCCTGCTGGCCTCGGGCTGTACCGGCACCGGAGGCACCTCCAAGGGCGCGGATGCAAAGGCGCCCGACGATCCCGCCAAGGTCGACGGGACCATCACCGTCCTCACCCACCGGACCGACCTCGTGCAGGACGGGACGATGAAGAAGTACGCCGCCGAGTTCAACAAGACCTACCCCAAGGTGAAGGTCGAGTTCGACGGCCTCACCGACTACGAGGGTGAGGTCAAGATCCGTATGAACACGGAGAACTACGGCGACGTCCTGATGATCCCGGCCGTGATCGAGAAGAAGGACTACCCGAAGTTCTTCGCCTCGCTGGGCAGTCGGTCCGAGCGCAGCAAGAAGTACCGCTTCACCGACTACTCCACCGTCCAGGGCAAGGTCTACGGGCAGAGCCCGATCGGCGTGGTCCCGGGCTTCGTCTACAACAAGAAGGTCTGGAGCGCGGCCGGCGTCACCGACTGGCCCACGACCCCGGCCGAGTTCCTCGACGACTTGAAGGCCATCAAGGCCAAGACCGACGCGGTCCCGTACTACACCAACTTCAAGGACATGTGGCCGCTGACCCAGTGGACGAACGTCAACGGCTCGGTCGGCTGCGACCCGCAGGCCACCACCCGGCTCGCCGAGGGGAACCCCTGGGCGGAAGGCGCCGACCTGCGGGTCGGTGACACGCTGCTCCACGACATCGTGAAGTCGGACCTCATCGAGAAGGACCCGACGACCACCAACTGGGAGGCCTCCAAGCCCCGCATGGCGAAGGGCCGGATCGCCACGATGTGGCTCGGCTCCTGGGCGATCGTGCAGATGCAGGACGCGGCGAAGCAGGCGGGCACCGACCCGGCCGACATCGGCTTCATGCCGTTCCCCGCCCAGAAGAACGGCACCTTCTGCGCGGTGACGTCGCCCGACTACCAGCAGGCCGTCAACGTCCACTCCGAGCACAAGGCCGCCGCCCGCGCCTGGATCGACTGGTTCACCGACAAGTCCGGCTACGCGAACGCCAACCTCGCCCTCTCGCCCCTCAAGGACGCCCCGCTGCCCGACGTCCTGGGGCCGTACGAGGAGGCGGGCGTGAAGCTCCTCGACATCGACGACACCAAGGGCGCCGAGGTGAAGTCCATCGACAACCAGTCCGAGGTCGGCATCTACAAGCCCGACTACCGCCAGGAACTCGTCGACCTCGCCCGCGGCGCCCGCAAGGGCAGCCTGGACGACTTCCTGACCGGGCTGGGCGAGAAGTGGACCGAGGCGCAGCAGAACCTGGGGTCCTGATGACCGACACCACCCGGAAGGCGGCGCGGCCGGTGCCGCCGGCCGCGCCCGCCGGGCCGACACCGCCGTCCGCCGCGCGCCGTCCGCGGCGGTGGCGGGGCGTGACCCCCTGGCTGTTCCTGATCGCCCCGCTCGCCCTGCTGATCGCCTTCACCTACGCGCCGATCCTCAACATGGTCGCGTACAGCTTCACCGACTGGGACGGCGTCAGCCCCGAGCTGCACTACACGGGCGCCGAGAACTACACCGAACTCTTCACCCGGCCCGAACTGTTCGAGGTGTTCTTCGTCAGCGGCTACTACCTGGCCGCGTCCGTGGTGCAGATCGCCGCCGCCCTCTACTTCGCCACCGTCCTGAGCTTCAACGTCCGCTTCCGCAGCTTCTTCAAGGGCGTGCTCTTCTTCCCGTACCTGATCAACGGCGTCGCGATCGGCTTCGTCTTCCTGTACTTCTTCCAGGACGGCGGCACCCTCGACGCGATCCTGAGCCTCTTCGGCCACGACGGCGACCGCGCCTGGCTCGGCACACCCACGTCGGCCAACGTCTCCCTCGCAGGCGTCTCCGTCTGGCGCTACCTGGGCCTGAACTTCGTCCTCTTCCTCGGCGCGATCCAGTCCATCCCGGGAGAGCTGTACGAGGCGGCGGAACTGGACGGGGCGAACCGCTGGCAGCAGTTCCGCCACATCATCGCGCCCGGCATCCGGCCCGTGCTGAGCCTGTCGGTGATCCTGTCCGTCTCCGGGTCGCTGTCGGTCTTCGAGATCCCCTACATCATGACCGGCGGCGCGACCGGCACCGAGACCTTCGTGATCCAGACCGTGAAGCTGGCCTTCCAGTTCAACAAGACGGGCCTCGCCTCGGCGGCGGCCGTCGTACTGCTGCTGATCATCCTGGCGGTGACCTGGGTGCAGCGGCGCCTCGTCCCGGACGACAAGGTGGACCTCGTATGACGCGCCGTGCCGTGGCCCGTGTCCTCGTGTACCTGTCGCTGGTCGTCGCGACGCTGGTCGTGCTGCTGCCGCTCACCGTGGTCTTCCTGACCTCGCTGAAGACCTCCGGGGAGATGGCGGACGACAGCGGCGCCCTCACGCTGCCCGACGACCCGCTCAACTTCGACAACTACGTGACGGCGTTCCAGGACGGCCGGATGCTCTCGGCGTTCGGCAACACGGCGGTGATCCTGGTCGTCGCCATCGGGGGCACGGTCCTCATCGGCTCGATGACGGCGTACGCCATCGACCGCTTCCGGTTCCGCTTCCGGAAGCTCGTCCTGGCCCTGTTCCTGGTCGCCGCGCTGGTCCCCGGGGTGACCACCCAGGTGGCCACCTTCCAGATCGTGAACAGCTTCGGGATGTTCGACAGCCTCTTGGCGCCGATCGCGCTCTACATGGGCACGGACATCGTGTCGATCTACATCTTCCTGCAGTTCGTACGGGCCATCCCCGTCTCACTGGACGAGTCGGCCCGCATCGACGGCGCCAACGCCTTCACCGTCTACCGGAAGATCATCTTCCCGCTGCTCAAGCCCGCGATCGCGACGGTCGTGATCGTGAAGGGGATCAACGTCTACAACGACTTCTACATCCCCTTCCTCTACATGCCCTCCGAAGATCTTGGCGTGATCTCGACGTCCCTGTTCCGCTTCAAGGGCCCCTTCGGAGCCCACTGGGAGACCATCTCGGCAGGCGCGATCCTCGTCATCGCCCCCACCTTGATCGTCTTCCTGTTCCTCCAGCGGTTCATCTACAACGGTTTCACTCGAGGGGCCACGAAATAGGGGGCCTTCTTTCAAGGGGCGCGGGGAACTGCGCGAACAACCCCAAGGAACCCGCAGCCGCCGTACGCCACGAAGCGCTACGGCGGCTAGGCCTCCTTCGCGGACAGAGCCTCCACCAACACCGGCGTCACCAACTCCACCTGCCACGGTCGCGCACCGTACCCGGCAAGCGCGGCCCCCACGGACTCCGCATCCACCACCGCCGGCGGCTCCCAGCACACCCGCCGAACCGTGTCCGGCGTCATCAGATTCTCCTGCGGCATGTTGAGCTGCTCGGCCAGCGCCGAAACACCCGTCCGGGCCGCGGACAGCCGAGCCGCGGCCGCCGGATCCTTGTCGGCCCAGGCCCGCGGCGGCGGAGGACCGGTCACCGGCTGCCCCGGCTGCGGCAACTGCGCCTCGCTCAGCGCCTTCGCCCGGTCCACGGCCGCCTGCCACTGCTCCAGCTGCCGCTTGCTCATCCGGTGGCCGAAACCGTTCAGCGCGGCCAGCGCGTGCACGTTGGCCGGAATAGCCAGCGCGGCCTCCACGATCGCCGCGTCCCCGAGCACCTTGCCCGGCGAGACGTCCCGCCGCTGCGCGATCCGGTCCCGGGTCTGCCACAGCTCCCGTACGACGGCCAGCTGCCGCCGCCGGCGCACCTTGTGCATGCCGGACGTACGCCGCCAGGGGTCCTTGCGCGGCTCGGGCGGCGGGGCGGAGGCGATCGCGTCGAACTCCTGGCGGGCCCACTCCAGCTTGCCCTGCCGGTCCAGCTCCTTCTCGAGCGCGTCGCGCAGGTCGACGAGCAGCTCGACGTCCAGCGCCGCGTACCGCAGCCAGGGCTCGGGCAGGGGCCGGGTCGACCAGTCGACGGCGGAGTGCCCCTTCTCCAGGACGAAGCCGAGGACGCCCTCGACCATCGCGCCGAGGCCGACCCGGGGGAAGCCGGCGAGCCGCCCGGCCAGCTCCGTGTCGAACAGCCGCGTCGGCACCATGCCTATCTCACGCAGGCAGGGCAGGTCCTGGGTGGCGGCGTGCAGCACCCACTCGACGCCGGACAGGGCTTCGCCCAGGGCGGACAGGTCGGGGCAGGCGACGGGGTCGATGAGAGCCGTTCCGGCGCCCTGGCGGCGCAGCTGGACCAGGTAGGCGCGCTGGCCGTAGCGGTAGCCGGAGGCCCGCTCGGCGTCGACGGCGACCGGTCCGGAGCCCGCCTCGAAGGCGGCGATCACCCGGGCCAGGGCGGCCTCGTCCGCGATCACGGGCGGAATGCCCTCGCGCGGTTCCAGCAAGGGGATCGGCGCCTCCGTAGCAGAAGATCCGCCGTCGTCCGGAGGAGCGCCTCCGGTGGTTCGCAGTGAGCTGTCTGCTGCGGTCTCGTGGGCGTCGGTCACATGTCAAGGGTATCCGTGTATGGACAGCGCCCGTCGACGGAACGTTCCGTCGACGGGCGCCCGGGGGTCGCAAACCAGTCAGGTCGGGGGAGTGTCGGGTGCGCGAACCGTGAGTGACATGAGCGGGACCCGCGGCCGGTCCCGTTCACGTGAGCGCATGATCACAAAAGGTCATCGTGAAGCGGGTCAGTGAATGATTCCGGTACGCAGGGCCACCGCGACCATGCCGGCGCGGTCACCCGTGCCGAGCTTGCGGGCGATGCGGGCGAGGTGGCTCTTGACGGTCAGTGCGGACAGGCCCATCGATACGCCGATCGCCTTGTTCGACTGGCCCTCTGCGACCAGCCGCAGCACCTCGACCTCGCGGCCGGACAGCTCGCGGTAGCCGCCCGGGTGGCTCGGGGCACCCGGGGGGCGGCGGTGCAGGCGCGCGGCGGCGGCGCCGATGGGAGCGGCACCCGGCCGGGTGGGGAGCCCGACGTTGGTGCGGGTGCCGGTGACGACGTAGCCCTTCACACCGCCGGCGAGCGCGTTGCGCACGGCGCCGATGTCGTCGGCGGCGGAGAGAGCGAGCCCGTTGGGCCAGCCCGCGGCGCGGGTCTCCGACAGCAGGGTGAGGCCGGAGCCGTCCGGCAGGTGGACGTCGGCGACGCAGATGTCGCGGGGGTTGCCGATGCGGGGACGAGCCTCCGCGATGGACGAGGCCTCGATGACATCGCGCACACCGAGCGCCCACAGGTGGCGGGTGACGGTGGAGCGGACGCGCGGGTCGGCCACGACCACCATGGCGGTCGGCTTGTTCGGGCGGTAGGCGACCAGGCTTGCGGGCTGCTCGAGGAGAACGGACACCAGGCCTCCTGGGGTGCGGGACGGGACCGGCTCGTGGGGTTTAAGCCGGGACGAACCGTGCTTTCAAGGTCACAGTCGTCTTCGGCACCCAGCCCGTCCGCCTTTAGAGAATGATCACGAATCGGTGATAACAATCCGTACAATTCGGACACGCGGTCGATCATTCGAAGGCCGGACGGTTTCGGTCTGCGTCGGTACGCGGTCGAAAGTGGCCGTATCGACAAAGTGATTCGGCCAAGAGGGGGACGCAGGTGTGATCGTCGACAGGGCATGGTTGACCGCCCCGTACAAGTTCGATCAGTACGGGGTCGGAACTGGTTCGGTCAGCGGGACTGCGGTCCTCGCCGCTGCGGCAGCGTCACCACCGACGCGTCCCCCGGCCCGGCCGGCGGCAGCCCCGCGACCTGGGCGAGCAGATCGCACCAGGACGCCAGGTGCGCGGCCGTGTCCGGGACCCCGCCCAGGCCCTCGCGCGGCGTCCAGGAGGCTCGGATCTCGATCTGCGAGGCGGCCGGGCGCGCCGAGAGACCGCCGAAGTAGTGCGAACTCGCCCGCGTGACGGTGCCGCTCGGCTCCCCGTACGTCAGCCCGCGCGTCTGGAGCGCGCCGGTCAGCCAGGACCAGCACACCTCCGGCAGCAGCGGGTCCGCGGCCATCTCCGGCTCCAGTTCCGCGCGCACCAGCGTCACCAGCCGGAACGTGCCCTGCCAGGCGTCGTGCCCCGCCGGGTCGTGCAGCAGCACCAGCCGGCCGTCGGCCAGGTCCTGGTCACCGTCGACGACCGCGGCCTCCAGGGCGTGGGCGTAGGGGGCGAGCCGCTTCGGCGGGGGCGTCGGCTCGACCTCGATCTGGGGCCGCAGCCGCGCCGACCTGAGCGCGTCGACGGCGGCCCGGAAGGGCAGCGGGGCGGTGTCCGCCTCCCGCCGGTCTTTCTCGGTGTCCTTCGCTTCGTCCATTCCGCCAGCGCCGTCCGACAGTCGTCCCTGAGCCGCAGCCATGCCGGAAGATTACGGGGACCGGAGCCCGGGTGCCGGGCTAGACACCCCGCGCCTCTCCAGGGGCTGGATCACGCCCATCGGGGGCGTGCGAAACTTGGCCCGTGAGTGCCAACGACGCCCCCCGGGCCCAGCAGCCGTCCGCCACGTACGACTCAGCCTTCCTCAAGGCCTGCCGGCGCGAGCCCGTGCCGCACACGCCGGTGTGGTTCATGCGGCAGGCCGGGCGCTCACTGCCGGAGTACCGCAAGGTCCGCGAGGGCATCGCGATGCTCGAGTCCTGCATGCGGCCCGAACTGGTCACCGAGATCACGCTCCAGCCGGTGCGCCGGCACGGTGTCGACGCGGCGATCTACTTCAGCGACATCGTCGTCCCGCTCAAGGCCATCGGCGTCGACCTCGACATCAAGCCCGGTGTCGGCCCGGTCGTCGAGCGCCCGGTCCGCACCCGCGCGGACCTCGCCCAGCTGCGCGATCTGACCCCCGAGGACGTCTCCTACGTCACCGAGGCCATCGGCCTGCTCACCCGCGAACTCGGCAGCACGCCCCTGATCGGCTTCGCCGGCGCCCCCTTCACCCTCGCCAGCTACCTCGTCGAGGGCGGCCCGTCCCGGACGTACGAGAACGCCAAGGCGATGATGTACGGCGACCCCGAGCTGTGGGCCGACCTGCTCGACCGCCTCGCGGACATCACGGCCGCGTTCCTGAAGGTCCAGATCGAGGCAGGCGCCTCGGCGGTCCAGCTGTTCGACTCCTGGGCTGGGGCGCTGGCCCCCGTCGACTACCGGCGCTCGGTGCTGCCCGCGTCGGCGAAGGTCTTCGAGGCCGTGGCCGGTTACGGCGTCCCGCGCATCCACTTCGGCGTCGGCACCGGCGAGCTGCTGCGGCTCATGGGCGAGGCCGGCGCCGATGTCGTCGGCGTCGACTGGCGCGTCCCGCTCGACGAGGCCGCCCGTCGCGTCGGGCCCGGCAAGGCGCTCCAGGGCAACCTCGACCCGACCGTGCTGTTCGCCCCGACGGAGGCCGTCGAGGCCAAGACCCGCGAGGTCCTGGACTCGGCGAAGGACCTCGAGGGCCATGTCTTCAACCTCGGCCACGGCGTCATGCCGTCGACGGACCCGGACGCGCTGACGCGGCTGGTGGAGTACGTGCACACGCACACGGCGCGCTGACGCGGCCCGGAGCGCGGGGCCGCACCCACCCCGCGCCGGCCCGGCTCGCCGCGCACGTCCACACGGAAACCGCCCGCTGACGGCCCGGGCCTCCGGCACCGGAGGTCTCAGGCCGTCCCGGCCGCCCACTCGAGTGCCGCCATGGCGCTGGTGAGCTTCATCCGGGCCTGGATCCAGGCCACGGACCGCTCTCCGTCCAGCACCCCGGCCGCGACCTCGTCGCCGCGGTGCGCCGGCAGGTCGTGCAGGAACCAGGCGTCCGGCCAGCGGTTCATGAGGGCCTCGTCGACGTGGAAGGGGCGGAACGTCTGCCGCCAGTGCGCGTCGCCCTTGCTGGTGCCGGTCGTCTGCCAGCGCGTGGTGTAGACGAAGTCGACCTGGTCGGGCAGCTCGTCCATGGAGTGCGACTCGACCAACTCCGTGCCGTGCTCGGCGCCGCGCTTGGCGGCCTCCTCCAGCACGTCCGCGGGGAGCCCGTACCCGGGCGGGGTGGCGAAGGTGACCCGGCAGCCGGGGACGTGTGACAGCCCCTGGGCGAGGGCGGTCGCCGTGTTGTTGCCCTCTCCGACGTACAGGACCCTGACGCCTTCGAGGCTGCCCCTGACCAGGGAGATGGTGGCCAGGTCGCAGATGCCCTGGGTGGGGTGCTCCTCGGTCGCCATGGCGTTGATCACCGGGATGCCTCCGGAGCCGGAGAGCGTGCGCAGCTCGTGGAGCGGGCCCGAGGTCCGGGCCACCAGCAGGTCCAGCATGGAACCGAGCACGCGACCGGTGTCCGTCAGCGACTCGCCCGTGTTCGTCTGGAGGTCGTCCGGACCGAACGTCACGGGCGTACCGCCGAGCTTGATGGCGCCGGCCGTGAACGCGGTGCGGGTCCGGGTGGAGGTCCGGGTGAACAGGACTCCGACCGTCCGGCCGTCCAGCGGCCGTCCGCCGGCCTTCGGGTCGTCGTGGAAGTCGCAGGCGCGGCGTGCCAGTCGGTGCACGGTCTCGGACGTCAGTTCGCCGAGGGAGAAGATCCCGCGCTCCGGACGGGGAGCGGGCGGGCCGGGCAGGAAGCGGGCGGGCTGCATGGCTAGTCCTCTTTCGGAAGGGGCGGTGACGGGCGCGAGCGGATGACGGGTGGCTGCGAGCCGGCGGCTACCAGCGCCGGGTCTCCCCGAAGAAGTCCTCGATGACGGTGTGGGAGTTGGTCTCCACGGCCTTCTGGTAGACGAAGGCGCCGACCGCCAGGTCCAGGACGCCGAGTCCGAACGGCGAGAAGACCAAGGGCTTGTCGTCTGCCGCCACGGCGTCCCCGCGCATGACGTCGGCCAGCGTCCCGGTGATGAAGTCGCGATGGCCGTACTTCTGCTCGGCCAGATGCACGGAGGTGTCGGCCTTGAGGCAGTGCTCGACGTCGTCGACCACGTTGTACGACTCCGCGATGATCTCCGGGGCGATGTCCCGCAGCGAGATGTTCAGCACCACCTGGCCCGGGGCGAAGGAGCCCGGATCGACGATGTGCGGCACGGCGGCGGTGGTGGCGAGGACGACGAGGTCGGCTTTCTCCAGCTCGGCCGACAGGTCGGACACCACCTCCGGGGCGTACCCGAGCCGGGCGGAGGTGTGGTCGGCCAGCGCCGCGGCGTACTCCGGGCTGCGGTCGTGGACCGCGACGCTGTCGAAGGTCCAGCCCCGGGCGGCGAAGAACTCCGTGATGTTGCGGGCGATGATGCCGCCGCCCACCAGGAGGACCCGCCGGGCGGCGGTGCCGCCCGTGAGCACCTCCGCGGCGAGCACCGCGGAGGCCGCGGTGCGGGCGGCGCTGATCTGGGACGCCTCCAGCACCGCGAAGGGGTAGCCGGTCGTGTAGTCGTTGAGCAGCAGGGCCGCCGAGGCGCGGGGAACGCCCCGCTCGATGTTGCGCGGGAAGCTGGAGATCCACTTGATCCCCGCCAGCCCGTGCTTGCCGCCGAGATAGGCGGGGAGGGCGATGATCCGGCTGTCCGGCTTCTCCGGGAAGCGGAGGAAGTGGCTGTCCGGGTTCACCGTGTCCCCGGCCCGGTGGGTGAGGTAGGTCTCCCTGACCTCGCTCACGATGCCGGGACGGTGGTCGGCGATGATCTGCCGGGCCGTTCGGCCCCCTATGACGCTGAATTCGAACATGCTCTGTTCCTGTTCTCCCAAGACGGTGTTCGCGGGTTCAGCCGGCCGTTTCCAGGGCGGCGGGGGAGTAGTGGCCGAGGACCCATTCGTCGCTGTAGACGGTCTGGAGGTAGCGGTCGCCGTTGTCCGGGGAGATCGCCACCACCCGGGACCCGGAGGGGATGTCCGCGCGCAGCCGCTGCACACCCGACAGCACAGCTCCGGTCGATCCGCCGAGGAGCAGCCCCCGTTCGGCCGCGAGCCGGCGGCACATGCGGATCGCGTCCGACTCGGGCACCAGGACGGTCTCGTCGGCCTGACCGGGACGGAAGATCTCGGGCCGGCGGCTGGTACCGAGTCCGGGGATGCGCCGGGGGCCCGGAGGGAAGCCGAAGGTGATCGATCCTGCAGTGTCCACGGCGACGATCCGGGTGCGCGGCGAGTACTGCCGGAAGTACCGGGCCACGCCCATCAGCGTCCCGGTGGTGCCCGCCCCGACGAACAGGTGGTCGACCGTGGGGAACTGCTTGATGATCGAGGGTGCGGTCGTGTCGTGGTGCGCCTGGGGATTGGCCTGGTTCGCGTACTGGTTCGGCCAAACCAGCGAGGGGTGTTCGCGCAGTCGCGCCGCGATGTAGTCGATGCGGGACTGCAGATAGCCGCCGCAGGCGTCGCGTTCGCCGACCAGGACCACCTCGGCTCCGAGGGCTCGCATCAGCGCCTTGCTCTGCTGCGAGGTGTTCGGGTCCACCACACAGGTGAAGGCGTACCCCCGGGCGGCGCAGACGGAGCTGAGCGCGATGCCCAGGTTGCCCGACGAGGACTCGATGACATGGCCGCCGGGGACGAGGGCGCCGCTGTTCTCGGCGGCCTCCACGAGTCCCACCGCCGTTTTCAGTTTGATCGACCCGGCCGGGTTCAACCCCTCCATTTTCAGGGCGAGTTCCACTCCGGGGACGAAGCCGGTGAGCTCGAGGAAAATATCGTCGAGTATGACGTCGCTGGCGTTCTCGTACAGCATGGCAGCCTCTCACGTGAGCGAGTTCGCGGTTCAGGAGGGCGAGCGGTCCCGGGTGGCCCGGATCAGCCACCAGGTGGCTGCGAGGCAACCGGCCGCGGGCAGGGCCAGCAGCACCGGTACGGCGTCGACACCGGCCAGTTCGATGCCCTTGCCCAGCACCGGCCCGGCGGCCACCCCGCCGATCATCGAGGCCGCGATCACATAGGCCCCGGCCCGCCGCGCCCGCGGCACCGCCCGGGACAGCCACGGCAGCCCCGTCGGGAAGATCGGCGCGTGGAAGAGGCCGACACCGGCGTACGCGTAGGGCGCCGCCGCCGGGACGAGGGCGAGCAGCAGGCAGACCACCATGCCGACGGAGCTGACGACCATGATCGTCTGCACGGACCAGCGCAGGGTCAGCGGTGCGACCAGCAGTCGTCCCACGGTCACCATGAGCCAGAAGGCCGAGGTCGCCGTGGCGGCGGTCGCCGCGTCGTGCCCGACGGACTCCAGATGCGTCGGCTCCCAGCCGCCGACCCCGGTCTCCACCGCCACCATCAGGACGTACAGCGCGATGAAGACCGAGACGACCAGGGCCACCGAGGACCGCAGCCCGGGAGTCCCCGCCTCGCTCTCCTCGCCCTCCTCGCCTGACGGCGACGGGGCGGGCGCGTCCCCGCCCTCGCGCACGCCGCGCTGCGCCAGCACCAGTGCGGCGGACAGCGCGGCGAACCCGGCGAAGACGGCCGGGTACTCGCCCGGGCCCAGCAGCCCCAGAAGTGCGGGACCGCCCACGGCACCGAGGCCGTAGGCCGCGCCGATGATGTTGAGCATGGCGGGGCTGCGGCGGCCGAACCCCACCGAGAACAGCTGGTTGAGGCCGTAGTCGATGCCGCCGAAGCCCACCCCGGTCACCAGCGCGCAGGCCAGCGCCCACGGCCAGGCCGGGGCCAGCGCGAAGCCGGCCCCGCCGAGAGCCATCAGCGCGTACGAGGCGGACAGCAGCGTTCTGTTGCCCAGCCGCCCGTGCACCCGGTTGAGCAGCAGCACACCGGCCACGCCGCCGACGAAGTGAGCGCTCAGGCTCAGCCCGGCGGCGGCCGGCGACAGGCCGAACTCGGTGCGGAACGCGGGGATCGCCGGACCGTACAGCGCCTGCAGGGCCCCGATCAGGGCGAAGCCCACGCACGACGCGACGACGGCGAACGGACTGAACAGGGGCCGCGCCACGGTGGTGCGGGGTGGCGCGGCCTGCGCCGAGGTCCCGGTCAAGAGACGTTCCTCTTCCCTGTCGCGCCCCTGGCGTGTGCGTCGCGCGGTGTCACGAGGTCACCGAAGGGGCGAGCGCGTCCTGCTGGTCGCCCGCCAGCAGGCGCTCCAGCACCCGCTGGCTGCGCAGCCCGTCGCCGAAGCAGGCCAGGGCGCTGTCGGCGCTCCGCGCGGTGCCGGTGTCCCGCGCGGTGACCGCGTCGCGCCACTCCCGCAGCTGGTGCCGGAAGGTGTCGCTCCAGCCGGGTACCTCACCGGGCGGAGAGGCGAGCGTCTCCTCGCGGGTGAACGTGCCCTGTTCCCAGGTGACACGGGACTTCAGGAAGTAGGTCGTGTCGTCCTTGGAGTGGTAGTACAGCTCCTTGCGGTCTCCGATGATCTTCAGCGAGAAGCCGAGCTCCTCCGGCAGCGAGGACTTTGACGTGACCAGGTTGAAGAAGGTGCCGTTCTCCAGACGGCCGGTGACGAAGGCGTAGTCGTCGACCTGGACGTCCTGGCCCTCCTTCTGCGGCACGTTGACCTGGAGCTTGGTGCGGCAGCTCGTGCTGTCGACCGGGCTGTCGAAGAGGCGGTCGAGCATGTCGACCAGATGCACGCCCAGGTCGCCGAGGGAGCCGCTGGTGGAGCGGCCCAGGGCGCTGTCCCGCCAGGTGAAACGGGAGCGGGTCAGGGCGCTGCCGCGCCGGAAACCGGCCTCCACGAAGAGGATGGAGCCCAGCTCCCCGCTCCGTACCAGGTTCCTGATCTCGCCGATGGCCTCCAGATAGCGGTAGTTGAAGCCCATGGCGCACACCAGGCCGCTCTCCTCGGCCAGCGCGGTGATGCGCTCGGCCTCCGCCACCGTGGTCGTCATCGGCTTCTCGCACAGCACGTGCCTGCCGTGCCGGACGGCCTCCTCGGCGTAGTCGGCGTGCGTGTGGTTGGGCGAGGCGATGACGACGGCGTCGACGTGCCGGTACAGCTCGGTCGTCGAGGAGAAGACGGGGCAGCCGAAGCGCTCGGCCAGCTCCGCTGCCTTCTCCGGCAGCACGTCGTACACACCGGCCGGTACGACGCCGGGGACGGTCTCGGCCGCGCGCAGGTGGGCGAGGGCGATGCCGCCGGCGCCGATGATTCCTATCTGCATGGTCTGCCTCTCTCAGTGACGGCCCTCCGGTCCGGACCCGCCGGACCGGGGCAAGCGGTTCAGCGGCGGAGGTGGTGACGGAAGGCGGTGAGCAGGGCCTGGGCGTGCGGGTGCGGCGACACCTGCGGGAAGCGGCTCCTGGCCTCGGGCGTGCAGTTGGCGACGAGGTAGCCGTGGCCCACGGCGGCCAGCATCTCCAGGTCGTTGCCGCTGTCGCCGAACGCGAGGGTCCGCTCCGGCGCGACGCCGAAGCGGGCGCACAGGTGCCTGACGACGTTGCGCTTGCCGCACACCGGCGGGAGGAAGTCGACGTCGTAGCAGTCGGCGGGGTCCCCGGTGGCGGGGTTGCAGCGGCTGATGTTGAGCCCGAGGCCGTGCTCGCGGGCGAGGTCGCGCACGAGGCCGAGGCTCTGCTCGTCGCGCCGCGGGTCGCCGAGGGAGCGGAAGTAGTAGTTGACCAGGAACTCGGTCGGGTTCCCGGTGTGCGGGGCGTTCTGCGGGAACAGCTCGACCCGGTGCCGGGCCAGACGGTCCACGGCCTTCGTGACCCGGTCCCGGTCGAATCCGCTGTCCAGCAGCAGTTGCCGCCACTCGGGGTCCGGGCGGGCGACGCCGTCGGGGAAGAACGTCAGCTCGGTGCCCAGCGCGCCGGCCACGAAGTGTGGCAGGACACGGGCGCCGCAGCGCGCCATCTTCTCCCGCACGGAGGCCAGCGAGCTGCCGGTGACCCAGCCGAAGAGCAGACCGTGCTCCACGGCCTCCGTCAGCAGGAACTCCTCCAGCGCCGCGAGGTGGGCCCGTTGCCCAGGGGTCGCGGCATGGGCCAGGTAGGTCTCGTCGAAGTCGGAGAACGCGGCCCAGCCCACCGCCTCCGGCAGGCGCAGGTGGGGTGGCGGGCCGGGGGCCGGGCCGCCGGTGGTGTCGAACGGCAGGGTGTCGGTCATGCCGTCACCGGACCCGGCGCGTCGCCGCGTACAGGGCTTCGACCACGCGGTCCTGCTCGCCGAGGGACAGACCCGCGTGCAGTGGCAGGTGCAGCACCCGGTTGTGCAGCCACTCGGTCCGCGGCAGGTGAGCCTGTCCGAAGAGCCGCTCGCGCACCGGTGTCTCCTGCCGGTGCGTCAGGACGGGGTAGTAGACGTCCGACTCCACCCGGCTCGTCCGCGCCAGGTCCTCCAGCAGCGCGTCGCGGGCCGCCGCGCCGCCGGCCGGCAGCACGGGGAACAGGTGCCAGGAGTGGTCGGGAGCGAAGGCGGGCGCTTCGAGCACGCCCTCCTCGGCGAGGGGGCGGAGCGCGTCCACGTAGCGCCGGGCGAGATAGGTGCGCCGCAGTCCGCGCAGACTGGTCCAGGGCAGCAGGGCCAGACCGATCGCGGCCATGGTGTTGTCGATGCGCGCGTTGAGCCCGAACGCCTCGCACTTGAAGTTCTTCCGGCCCGGCTCGAAGCCGTGGTAGCCGATCACCCGGCAGCGCTCGGCGATCTCGGCCGAGCCGGTGACGACGGCACCGGCCTTCCCGCACAGCCCGACGTTCTTGTACGGGTTGAAGCTGAGGGCGGCCGCGTCGGAGTACTGCCCCACACCGGTCACCCCGAGTGCCTGGCAGGCGTCCTCGACGATCCGCAGACCGTGCCGGTCGGCGACGGCACGCAGCCCCGCCATGTCGGCGAGCTTGCCGTACAGATGGACGGGAAGGACGGCCACGGTGCGCGGAGTGATCAGCTCCGCCACCGACTCCGGGTCCAGGTTCCCGTCGGGCCGGGTCACGTCCGCGAGCACGGGCACGGCACCGCAGGCGAAGACCGCGTTCTCGGTGGCGGCGAAGCTGTTGGCCGGCATGATCACCTCGTCGCCCGGCCCGACCCCCACCGCACGCAGAGCGATCACGAGCGCGTCGGTCCCACTGCCGGTCGCGACGGCGCAGGGCAGGGCCAGGTAGTCGGCGACGGCGTCCTCGAAGGCGGTGACGGCGGGACCGCTGGTGAACTCGCAGCTCTCCAACACCCGCGTGAAAGCGTCGGCGGCGGCGCTCTTCTCCTCCCGCGACAGGAGCCGCTCCTTCGGCAGGAAGGGGACGCCCGCCGCACGCGACGGCTCGGGGAAGAGGGGAGCGACGAGCGTGTCGGGGTGCACGGGAGCGGGGGAGGAGTCCCAGGACGAGAGAACCTTCGCCAGCTCCTTGTTGGCGAGGGTGTCCCGCACGGGGTGGGCGGTCCGCACGCCCCGGGCGAGGTCCTGGACCACCCGGTGCAGACTGCTGCTGTCCCCGGGGAGGGGGGAGCCGGTGAACGTGCCGGGCTCGGCGGTGGCGACGGTCATGCGTACTCCTGGGGTTCGAGGCGTTCGAAGTGTTCGAAAGATCTGGGCAGCGGATAATCCCTGCGCGGACGCATGTCTATGGGCATACGGAATGCTGCGGACAATCGGTCGCCGGCTGCCCCGTTGGCGAGCAGGAATAGCGAACGGACGTGAACTGAACTGCGCGGTGAATGTCGCGCGGAATGCGGTATGGAATCCGGTTCTCAGGCCCGGACGGATCGTATGCAACTGTTCCGCGATGGATGGGTGAGCGGCACACGTCGGTGATGCTGTCAGCGGCCGACAACGTCCGTCAACCGGCAGCTTTTTGCCGTTCCTTTGCGGTCCTGGAATTCCCGGAAGAGCACCTCGGAACGGGGCGGGCGACCGGTCGAGGACCGGCAATTTTCTGCCGGTTCTCCGGTCTTACCGCGCCGAGCAGGGCATATGTCCCCGAGCGGACTCCGTGTGTCGGCGTGACGGCCTTCACTTTTCGTAGCCCCGCTTTCGCGAGTCAGTCCCGGCCTTGTTACGGTGTGTTCTCCCGGCGATACGCAGAGGGAGTGTTTCCGAGCAGTGTCACGTCGCACCCAATCTGTTTCTTCCGTGTCGGACAACACGTGCGGCACCGATGTGCTGCCCGATCTGTTGCGTGCTTGGCGGGTGGAAGCGGGAAGCAAAATGAACAGGGGGAGACCGTTACCCCAAAAAGAAGTAGCCGACCGCATGGGTGTGAGTGAACGCTGGTATCGGAATCTCGAGACCGGCATGCGCGTACCGCTCTCCACCGAGGTGCTCGAACGCCTTTCCCAGGCTTTGCTGCTCGGCCCCGACGAACGCATGGCGCTGTACGGGCACGCGCTCGCCGGTGCCGGCGGACAGTCGGACGAGGACGAAGGCCCGCCGGACTTCATGGACGAGCTGGCCGTACTCGCCTCGGCGCAGACCGAATTCCCCAGTTACCTCACCGACCGGGCGTGGAACGTCCTCGACCACAACGCGGCCATGGCCCACTGGTTCCCCTGGGTCCGTGAACCGGGAGCCAACCTCATGCGCTGGGCACTGACCACCGCCACGGCCCGCGAGCAGATCGTGGACTGGCCACGGCACGCCGTGCAGTACCTCGCCCTGCTGCGTTTCGCGCTGGTGACCCGTCCCGACGACGAGGACCTCACCGCGCTGCGCGACGCCGTCCTGGACGCCCCCGTGTGCCGCGGACTGTGGGACCGCAGCCCGAAGGTCCTCGCCTACCGGCACGGGCACCGCTACGAACTGCGCCTGCCCCACGTATCCCCCGAGACGATCACCGTCACCTCACAGGTCCTGCTCCCCGCCTACCGGCAGGAGCTCCGTTACGTCCTGCTGCTGCCCACGGAAGGCTCCCCGCATGGCCATGGCCCCTGACTCCGCACTGTGGTCCTTCGTCCTGGTCGTCGGGCTGCTCACCCTCACGCCGGGCATCGACACCGCGCTCATCCTGCGAACCGCCGCGCTCGGCCGCCACCGCAGGGCCTGGGGCGTGGTCCTGGGAGTTCAGACCGGCGTCCTGGTGTGGGGCGTTCTCACCTCCCTCGGGCTCACGGCCCTGATCACCGCCTCCCGGGCGGCGTACGAGGTCCTGCGCTGGGCGGGCGTCGTGTACCTCCTGTGGCTCGGCGGACGCATGCTGGTGGACACGCTGCGCCACCGGGGCTCGACGGCCGGGGACGCGCCCGGCGAGGTGACCGTGCGCAACAGCCTGGGGGAGGGGTGGCGTCAGGGCGCGTTCACCAACCTTCTCAACCCCAAGGTGGGCGTCTTCTACGTCGCCGTGCTGCCGCAGTTCATCCCCGACGGCGCACCGCACTTCACCACCGGCGTGCTGCTCGCCTTGGTGCACATCGCCCTGGGCCTGGTCTGGTCGGCGGCCCTCATCGGCTGCGCCCGCGCCCTGCGCGTCCGGCTCCAGAGTCCCGCGGCTCGCCGCGTGCTGGACCGGATCACGGGCACGGTCATCGTCGGACTGGGGCTGCGGCTGGCCATGACCGGCTGACGGGCGGTGAGCACACCGCACGAGTCGCCGGTGAATCGGGTGCGGCGGTGAACGCGGTCGTCCGGCCGTGCGTATGTCTCGGCAACCGCCCGCGGCGCGGGGAAGGCGGGTCGCGGGGCCGACGTGAGGAACAGGCGATGAACGACCGAGTTACTCCTCCGATGCACGCCCTGCCCGACGGCGAGGCGGAGCTGACGCTGGTGGTGCGGCTCCCGTGGGAGGACGTGGCCCGGCTGGGCCAGGATGCCGGGCGGCTGGCGGCCCAGCTGCGGCGGCCGGTGACGCTGGAGGAGGCCGTGAGTCACCGGTTGCGGTCGACGCGGGTGGCTTCCCACGCGAAGCCGGCGGGGGAGCAGCCGCCGGCGGTGACGGCCGCTTCGGCGTCGGTGTCGTCCTTGCCGTCTCGGCCTCCGGCGGAGCAGGCTCGGCAGGCGATCGACCGGATCAATGGTTCGGCCGGGACTGCGTAGCGTTTCGCCCTAGGGGTGCGGGTGCGTTGCCCGGTGCGGGCTCGTTGTGGTCGTTCGCGCAGTTCCCCGCGCCCCCGAGGTGCCTAGCCCCACCGTCCCCTACAAAGAACCGCGCACCTTTGCCGCCGCCTTGCGGGCCGCCACCAGGACCGGGTCCCAGACGGGGGAGAACGGTGGGGCGTAACCCAGGTCCAGGGTCGTCATCTGTTCCACCGTCATGCCCGCCGTGAGGGCGACCGCCGCGATGTCGACCCGTTTGCCCGCGCCCTCCCGGCCGACGATCTGGACGCCGAGGAGGCGGCCCGTGCGGAGTTCGGCGAGCATCTTGACCGTCATGGGGGAGGCGTCCGGGTAGTAGCCCGCGCGGCTGGTCGACTCGATGGTGACCGCCTCGAAGCGCAGGCCCACGCGGTGGGCGTCCTTCTCGCGCAGGCCCGTGCGCGCGATCTCCAGGTCGCAGACCTTGCTGACCGCCGTGCCGACCACGCCCGGGAAGGTGGCGTAACCGCCGCCCGCGTTGGTGCCGATGACCTGGCCGTGCTTGTTGGCGTGGGTGCCGAGCGCGATGTGCCGTTCCTGGCCGGAGACCAGGTCGAGGACCTCGACGCAGTCGCCGCCCGCCCAGATGTTCTCGTGGCCGCGCACCCGCATCGAGCGGTCCGTGAGGAGGCCGCCGTGGATACCGAGGGGGAGGCCCGCCGCCTTCGCGAGGGTCGTCTCAGGGCGGACGCCGATGCCGAGCACGACGACGTCCGCCGGAAAGTCGCGGTCCGGGGTGGCCACCGCCCGGACCCGGTCGTCGTCCCCTGTGAGGATCCCGGTGACCTCGGCGTCGTTCACCATCGTGATGCCCAGGCCCTCCATGGCCTTGTGCACCAGGCGGCCCATGTCGGGGTCGAGGGTCGACATGGGCTCGCTGCCGCGGTTGACGACCGTCACCTCGTAGCCGCGGTTGATGAGGGCCTCGGCCATCTCCACGCCGATGTAGCCGGCCCCGACGACCACCGCGCGGCGGCCACGCGTGCGTGCCAGCGTGTCGAGCAGCGCCTGGCCGTCGTCCAGCGTCTGCACGCCGTGCACCCCGGGGGCGTCCATGCCGGGCATGTCCGGACGGATCGGCCGGGCTCCGGTCGCGATCACGAGTTTGTCGTACGACGTCCAGGACTCGGCGCCGGAGTCGACGTCACGCGCGCGCACCCGCTGTCCGTCGAGGTCGATGTCCGTGACCTCGGTGCGCAGTCGCAGATCGATGTCCCGCGCGCGGTGCTCCTCGGGGGTGCGGGCGATGAGCCGGTCCCGGTCGGTGACGTCACCGCCCACCCAGTACGGGATGCCGCACGCCGAGTACGACGTGAAGTGGCCGCGTTCGAACGCCACGATCTCCAGCTCGTCGCGGCCCTTCAGACGGCGGGCCTGCGACGCCGCGGACATCCCCGCGGCGTCGCCGCCGATCACGACCAGTCGCTCCCTGCGCGTACGGCTCATGTTCATGCGAACACGCTACGGGAGCAGGGCATTTCAGTCCTGCTCGTCAGGCTCGTCAGGCGTGCGCGCGGGCGTGGACCGCGGGGCCGGCCGGGCCGTCGGCAGCG
>KE354236.1 GCA_000415505.1 Streptomyces afghaniensis 772 | reverse complement strand
GGGCGCCGCCGGGAGGCGGGGGCGGACGACGCGCAGCCACAGCAACGTGAGCAGGCGGCACCGCCGCGAACGGCAGGACCGCGCCGAGTGCCACCGCGAGCCAGCGCAGCATCGTCACGAACGCGTTCCAGCCGCCCGCGACAGCGTCCACGAACCCCGGGTCGTCGTCCTTGGCCTTCTCCTTCTTCACCGGGGTCTCGGACAGCGACAGGGTGATGGTGGCCAGGCTCGTGCGGTCCTTCAGGGACGCCTGGCGCGCGAGCAGCGCCTCCAGGTCGGCCTGGCGGGTGCTCAGCTCGCCCTCCAGGGTCACCACGTCGCTGAGCTTGGTGGCCTGGTCCATCAGCTCGCGGATCCGGGCCACACTCGCGCGCTGCGACTTGATCCGGCTCTCCACGTCCACGACCTGGTCGGTGACGTCCTCCGCCTTGGCGCTGCGGTCGAGGAGCTTGCCCGCGCCCTCCAGCTCGGTGAGGACCTCGTCGTACTTCTCGACGGGGACGCGCAGCACGACCCGTGTGCGCTCGTGGCCCTCCCCGTCCCGGGTGGTGGTCTCGTTGCCGACGTAGCCGCCCGCGCTCTCGGTACCGGCGCGGGCCTCCTCCAGGGCCTTCGGGACGTCCTTGACCTGCACGGTCAGGGACGCCGTGCGGATGATGTGGCTCGTGGGGAGCTTCGGCGGGGCGGTCGCCCGGGCTCCGCTTCCGGCACCGCCGGGGGCGGCCTCGTTCGCGCCGGCCTTGTCGTTCGCGTGCGGAGCGGCGACTCCCCGGTCGGCGCTGCTGCCGGCGGAGTCCTCTCCTGCGCCGCTGCATCCGGTGAGCGCGAGGGCTCCGGCCAGCAGGAGCGCGGCGAGAGCCGGGGCGGGGTGGCGGGCGGGTCGTCGTGTGCGCATGTGGGCATCCCCCGGGATCGGTTCGGCTGACGTTTCTTCGACGCCCGAGAGGTGCCGGACGTTTGGTCCGGGACGGTTCCGATGCGGTCACGGTCGGGACTCGTGCAGGACACCGGGGCACGGAAGCGCTGTCAGCGGGGTCTGAGAGGCTGGGGGCATGCGCGAAGTTCAAGCCCGTGCGGGCACGGGGCAGGTCGTCGTCATCGGGGCGGGAATCGCGGGACTGGCCGCGGCGCACCGGCTGCTGGAGCGCGGGGCGCGGGTGACCGTGCTGGAGGCCTCCGGCCGGGTCGGCGGCAAGCTGCTGCCCGGGGACATCGCGGGCGCGCGCGTGGACCTCGGTGCCGAGTCGATGCTGGCCCGCCGCCCCGAGGCGGTGGCGCTCGCCCGGGAGGTGGGCCTCGCCGACCGGCTCCGGCCGCCCGCGACCGCGACGGCCTCGATCTGACCCGGGGCGCGCTGCGCCCGATGCCCAAGGGACACGTGATGGGCGTGCCCGGCACCGCCGCGGCCCTGTCCGGCGTGCTGTCCGACGAGGGCCTCGCCCGCATCGGCCGCGACGCCGAGCTGCCCCGCACGGAGGTCGGCGACGACGTGGCCGTCGGGGAGTACGTGGCGGCGCGCCTCGGCCGCGAGGTCGTCGACCGCCTGGTGGAACCCCTGCTGGGCGGCGTGTACGCGGGCGACGCGTACCGCATCTCGATGCGCTCGGCCGTTCCGCAGCTCTTCCAGGCGGCCCGGAGTCATGCCTCCCTGACGAGGGGGTCCGCGAGATCCAGGCGAAGGCGGCCGCCGCCCAGCAGACCGGCCCGGTGTTCATGGGCATCCAGGGCGGCGTCGGCACGCTGCCCCTGGCGGTGGCGGAGGCGGTGCGGGCACGCGGGGGCGAGATCCTCACGGGGACGCCGGTGACGGAGCTGAGCCACAGCGCCGCGGACGGCGGCGGATGGCGCGTGGTCGCGGGTGAGCGCGTGCTGCGGGCGGACGCAGTGGTGCTCGCCGTCCCCGCTGCCGCCGCCGCCCGGCTCCTGCGCACGCAGTCCCCCGGGGCCGCCGCCGAGCTCGGCGGCGTCGAGTACGCCTCCATGGCCCTGGTCACCTTCGCCTACCGCCGCGCCGAGGCGGGCCTGCCCGAGGGCAGCGGCTTTCTCGTGCCGCCGGTGGACGGGCGCACCATCAAGGCGTCCACCTTCGCCTCGCAGAAGTGGGGCTGGATCGCCGACGAGCACCCCGACCTCGTCGTCCTGCGCACTTCCGTCGGACGGTACGGCGAGACGGAGATCCTCCAGCGCGACGACAGCGAGCTCGTGGCGGTCTCCCGGCACGACCTGGAGGCGGCGACCGGCCTGGACGCCACACCCGTCGCCACCCGCGTCACCCGCTGGGACGACGGCCTGCCGCAGTACCCCGTCGGCCACCACGCGCGCGTGGCCCGCATCCGCGAGCACGTGGCGAAGCTCCCGGGGCTCGCCGTGTGCGGCGCGCAGTACGACGGCGTCGGCATCCCGGCGTGCATCGCGAGCGCGTACGCCGCCGTCGACCAGATCCACGGTGACCTGCGGGGTGTGCAGGAGCTCACCGCCCACCCGGTGCAGAGCCTGCACGGCGGAGCGGGAGAATGAGGAGCATGAGTGACGACGCCTCCACCACGGCCTCCAGCGCCGAGCCCGACCGCATCCCGAACAAGGGCAAGCTGGCCAAGGACCTCAACGAGGTCATCCGCTACACGCTCTGGTCCGTCTTCAAGCTGAAGGACGTCCTCCCCGAGGACCGCGCCGGGTACGCCGACGAGGTCCAGGAGCTGTTCGACCAGCTCGCGGCCAAGGACGTGACCATCCGCGGCACGTACGACGTCTCGGGCCTGCGCGCCGACGCCGACCTCATGATCTGGTGGCACGCGGAGACCAGCGACGCGCTGCAGGAGGCGTACAACCTCTTCCGCCGCACGAAGCTGGGCCGGGCGCTCACGCCGGTGTGGTCGAACATGGCGCTGCACCGCCCCGCCGAGTTCAACCGCTCGCACATCCCGGCCTTCCTCGCCGACGAGACGCCCCGCAACTATGTGAGCGTCTACCCCTTCGTGCGCTCCTACGACTGGTACCTGCTGCCCGACGAGGACCGCCGCCGCATGCTCGCCGACCACGGCAAGATGGCCCGTGGCTTCCCGGACGTGCGTGCCAACACGGTCGCCTCGTTCTCCCTCGGCGACTACGAGTGGATCCTCGCCTTCGAGGCCGACGAGCTGTACCGCATCGTCGACCTCATGCGTCACCTGCGCGCCTCGGAGGCCCGCCGGCACGTCCGCGAGGAGGTCCCGTTCTTCACGGGCCGCCGCAAGGACATCGCGGAGCTGGTCGCGGGCCTGGCCTGATCAGCCGCGCGGTCGGTCGGCCCCGGGCTGTGCCGGGGCCGCTGGCTGCGACTTCGGCCGCGGCTTGGGCTTCGGCTCCGGGTGCGCGGCGCAGTCCGTGCGCCGTCCCGGCAGCCGGCCCTCCAGCAGATACGACTCCACATGACCGTTGACGCAGGCGTTCGGCCCGCCCGCCAGGCCGTGCGCGCCGGCGTCCCGCTCCGTCACCAGGGCCGAGCCGGCGAGGCGGCGGTGGAGTTCGAGGGCGCCGTCGTACGGCGTGGCGGCGTCCCGCTCGGCGGCCAGGATCAGCGTCGGCGGCAGTACCCCCGGCCCGGCGCCGACGTCGAGCGGCCGCTGCCGCGGTCCCTCCCAGTAGGCGCAGGGCAGGTTCATCCACACGTTGTCCCAGGTCTCGAAGGGCGCCAGCCGAGCGAGCCGGGTGTTGTCCCGGTCCCACACCTTCCAGTCCGTCGGCCAGGGGGCGTCGTTGCACTCGACCGCCACATAGACCGCGCGGGTGTTCTCCGCCTCGGCGGCGGCCTCCGGGCGCTGTTCCGCCTGCTCGACCAGCGGCCCGGGATCGCCCTTGAGGTACGCCGACAGCGCGTGCGCCCGGTGCGGCCACTGGTCGTCGTAGTACCCGGCCTGGAGGAACGCCTCCTGCAACTGCCCGGGCCCGACCTTCCCGCCGGCCGGCTCGACGGCCAGCCGCGACCTCGCCCGCTCGTAGCTGCGCCGCACCTCCCGCGCGGTCCTGCCCAGCCCGTACACGTCGTGGTGCCGGGCGATCCACCTCCGGAAGTCCCGCCAGCGGCCCTCGAACGCCGCCGACTGGTCGAGGTTGTTGCGGTACCAGATCTCCGCCGGATCGGGATCGACCGCCGAGTCGAACACCATCCGCCGTACGTGGGCGGGGAACAGCGTCGCGTACAGGGCTCCGAAGTACGTGCCGTACGACGAGCCCATGAAAGTCAGCCGTTCCTCGCCGAGCGCGGCGCGCAGGACGTCGAGGTCGCGGGCGTTGTTCAGCGAGTGGTAGTGCCGCAGCGCGCCGCCGGCCCGCTCGGCGCAGCCGCGCGCGTACGCCTTCGCCTGCGCGATGCGCTCCTTCTTGTACGACTCCGAGGGGTGCGTCGGCGCCTGGGTGGGTCCCTTGAAGAACCGCTTGGGGTCCTGGCAGGACAGGGGCGCTGAACGGCCGACCCCGCGCGGGGCGTAGCCGACGAGGTCGTACGCGGCCGCGATCCGCTTCCACTCGGGGAGCAGACCGGTGAGGGGGAAGTACAGGCCGGAGGCGCCCGGGCCGCCCGGGTTGTAGACCAGGGCGCCCTGGCGGCGGACCTTGCGCTTGCTGTTGTGCGGGTCCTTGTGCGTGGCCCGGGCGCGGGCGACGGCCAGCTCGATCTGCCGGCCGTCGGGCTCGGCGTAGTCCAGCGGGACGGCGACCGTGCCGCACTGCATGCTGCCCGGGAGGTCCTGCGCGTCGGGACACGGGCCGAAGTCGATGCCTGCCGCCTTCGCCCGCGCGGCGGCCACCGCGGTGCCGCGCAGCTCGGCCGCCGCTGTCGGGCCGTCGGCGTCCGGGGCGGCGGTGAGGGCGCTCAGCAGCAAGGATCCTGCTGCCGAGTAGAGGAGGGCGGCTCTCATCGCGTATCCCTTCGGTGCATGGTGGCGACAAAAGGGATGTTTGGTGCGGCGGTTGGGAAAGGCAAGCACCGTCTGCCGGTGTCGGCGCCAATGCCCCTGCGCGCCCCCGGTCTGTCAGCCGTGTGCCCAGGCGGTGTCCGCCTAGCGGTGCGTGAAGGCGGCGCGCAGGTCCGGTTCGCCGATCGCGCTGACACCGCGTACGGCCACGGACGTGAGGTACGTGCGGTCGTCCGCGGTGCCGTCCGCGTTCCGGGTGAGTGCGCCGAGCAGCCGCTGGCCGGCCGGGGAGGCCCAGCGCGAGTACGGGTGGACCTCGATGCGGGCGACGGCCAGAGAGCTCAGGGTCAGGGCGAGCGGCAGCGCGAACCACAGGGCGACCAGATGCCGCGGCATGTCCGGTGGAGCGGGCGTCAGCAGCGCGGCGACGCCGAGACCGAGCACGGCGACGGCCGCCGAGCGGACCTGCCGGACGGCCGCCGCGACCGTCGTGCGGGCACTGTCGGGCACCGCGAGTCCCGCGCGCACCAGCCGGTCGGCGATACCGCGTACCGCGTCCGCCGTGGCGGCGGTTGCCCGCACCGGCGCGATCCGGGACTGCCCCTCGGGGCCGATGGCGCCTATGACCGACCTTTCCATCTCGTCCCGCCCGCGCGGATCGACGACCGTCGCCCAGCCGGTGTGGGCGAGCAGCAGTCGGCGCTGCCGTGCCATGGCGACGAGGGTCACGTCGGCGACCCGCCGGGGCCCGCCGGAGAGGAACGCGGCCTCGTACAGCGTGAGTTCATGGTTCCGGCCGGTGTCCGTGTCGCCGGCCGCGGCGCGTACGGCGGCCAGGCACAGGCGCGTGCACGCCGTGCCTGCCGCGGCCCAGGCCGCCAGTAGGAAAAGAACCCAGAGCATATGTTGTTTGTATGTGACACGGTCCCGGAAACACCATGCCTTGTTCACAATCCGGACCGAGTGTTGTCGGTATGTGACGTTCCGTTTCACTGTTCCGGCGGCGGGCGGAAGGTGGGCGGCGGAAGCGTGGTGGCCGGGTCGGGGGCCGGCGCCGGGGGTGCGGCCGGAGCGGGGGCGCCCGTCGGGGGAGTGCTCCCGGTGGCCATGTCGCGGGCCACGGCGTCGAAGTCGACGTAGCCGGTGGCCTCCAGGACCTTGATGTGGTCGAGGACGGTCGTGTTGGCGTCGTCGGCGAGGTCGCGCACCAGCGAGTTGCGGGTGCTCGCACGGACCTGGGCGACGACCGAGAAGACCCTGCCGTGCGCCAGCCGCAGGATGTTGGCGAACTGGCGGTCGTACTCGGCACCCTGTGCCGTGTCCAGGGTTTCGAGCCACTGCTTCTGCTGGTCGCTGGGCGCGTCCGGAAGGACGAGGTTCAGTCGCGCGGCGACACCGCGGACCCGTTCGTCGAGGAACCTGTGCCCCTCGACGAGATGCCGGCCCGCCGTCCGGACGGCCGGAGTGGT
This sequence comes from Streptomyces afghaniensis 772, assembly GCA_000415505.1. Lineage (GTDB taxonomy): Bacteria > Actinomycetota > Actinomycetes > Streptomycetales > Streptomycetaceae > Streptomyces > Streptomyces afghaniensis. Next base: position 27,330 of record KE354236.1, on the reverse strand, counting down.
CCCCTTCGTCTGCGCCTGCCGCCCCGCGGGCAGCTCCCACAGCCCGGCCAGCCGGACCTTGACGAGGAAGTCCTGGTCGAGCGCGGACAACGGGCCGTAGCTCGTGCGCAGCGTCTGGGCGCTCAGCACGTCAGGTCCCGTCCCCGGCCGGTCGGTGTACGACCAGAGGGAGCAGACCAGCGCGGCGAGCGTCGCCGTCAGACACGTGACGATGAGCCCCGTGCCGCTGACGATGCCTCGGCCCTTGACGGGGGGTCGCGGTCGCATGGTGGTGCCTCCTGGTACGGCACCGCACGCTAATGGGCTTCAGGTGCGGAGTTGACATGTTACTGCGGGGTCTACGTCAACTGCCGTACAGGGGCGAATCGTTGTAACGGGGGCAGGAAGGGGCGATTGGGGGAGGGGCGACGGGGGACTCGCCGGGGCAAAGAGGCGCAAAACATTCCATGGCTCCAGGCGGCCGGGACCCGGGTGTTAGCCCGGGCACACTCGCGAGCGGACGGGTGCGGCGGGGCGACTAGCCCACCCGGGTCCTCTGGGCCACCGGGACGCCGTCGCGGCGGTGTGGCCCGTGGCCGCCGCCCGCCCGATGGGCCATGTTGCTGACCGTCGAGCCGATCGGCACCGGCCGGATGCGAAGGAGGCCCCGCGGTGGGCGAGCTGTACATCGACGGCGAGTGGACACAGGCGGCGGCCGGTGGCCGGCGGGAGGTGGTCAACCCCTACGACGCCTCCGTCGTCACCACCGTCGACGAGGCCGACGCCGCCGACGTGGACCGCGCCGTACGCGCCGCCCGGCGCGCCTTCGACCAGGGGGACTGGGCGAACGCCACCTCCCGCCACCGCGCGGACGTCCTGCTGCGCGTCCGTGACCTGCTGCTGCGCGACCAGGAGGACATCGCCCGCACCGAGACCCTCGACACCGGCAAGACGCTGGCCGAGGCCCGCATCGACGTCGAGGACGTGGCGAACGCCTTCCGCTACTTCGCCGAACTCGCGGGCAAGGACGGCGGCCGGGTCGTCGACGTCGGCCCGGACGTCCTCAGCCGCGTCGTCTACCAGCCGGTCGGGGTCTGCGCGCTCATCGCCCCCTGGAACTACCCGCTGCTCCAGGCCTCCTGGAAGGTCGCCCCGGCGCTGGCCGCCGGCAACACCTTCGTCCTCAAGCCCAGCGAGACCACACCGCTCACCACGATCGCCATGATCCGGCTCATCGAGGAGGCCGGCGCACCGCCCGGCGTCGCCAACCTGGTGCTGGGCTCCGGGGCGACCGTCGGCGCGGCCCTGACCGGCCATTCCGAGGTCGACCTGGTGTCCTTCACCGGCGGTCTGACCACCGGGCGGTCCATCATGGCCAGCGCCGCCGAGGGACCGCGCAACATCGCCCTCGAACTCGGCGGCAAGAACCCCAACATCGTGTTCGCGGACGCCGACTTCGACGCCGCCGTGGACTACGCGCTGGACGCCGCCTTCCTGCACTCCGGGCAGGTCTGCTCGGCCGGTTCGCGCCTGCTGGTCCAGGACTCGCTGCACGACCGGTTCGTCGAGACCCTCGCCCGCCGCGCGCAGGCCATCCGGCTCGGCAACGGCCTGGAGGAGGGCACCGAGAGCGGCCCGCTCAGCTCCGCCGAGCACCGGGAGAAGGTCGAGCGCTACATCGCCGTCGCCCAGGAGGAGGGCGCCCGGCTCGTCACCGGCGGCACCCGCCCCGACGACCCCGCCCTGAGCCGCGGCTTCTTCCTGCTGCCGACGATCTTCGCCGACTGCGACCGGTCGATGCGCATCGTCCAGGAGGAGGTCTTCGGCCCGGTGGTCACCGTCGAGCGCTTCGGCACCGAGGACGAGGCGGTCGAACTGGCCAACGACACGCGCTACGGCCTGGCCGGCGGGGTGTGGACCTCCGACGCGAGCCGCGCTCAACGCGTCGCGCAGCGGCTGCGGCACGGCACCGTCTGGATCAACGACTTCCACCCCTACGTGCCGCAGGCCGAGTGGGGCGGCTTCGGCCGCTCCGGCGTCGGACGCGAACTCGGCCCCACCGGGCTGCGCGAGTACCAGGAGGCCAAGCACATCTACCAGAACCTCGCCCCCGCCCCCTCCGGCTGGTTCAAGGGCTGAACGACACAGAAAGCAGGGCACCGCATGGCCCCGACCACCCCGCACGGCGCCGAGTCCGCCTACGACTACGTCATCGTCGGCGGCGGCACCGCCGGCTGCGTGCTCGCCGCCCGCCTGACCGAGGACCCCGACTGCCGCGTCTGCGTCGTCGAGGGCGGCCCCAGCGACATCGGAGACGAGCGCATCCTGCGCCTGCGCAACTGGATCAACCTGCTGGGCTCGGAGTTCGACTACGGCTACACCACCGTCGAGCAGCCGCGCGGCAACTCCCACATCCTGCACTCACGGGCCCGCGTCCTCGGCGGCTGCTCCTCGCACAACACCCTGATCAGCTTCCTGCCGCTGCCGCAGGACCTCGACGACTGGGTGAGCCGGGGCTGCTCCGGCTGGGACCCGGCGACGATCCTCCCCTACCGCGACCGGCTGCTCACCCGGATCGTCCCGGTGGCCGAGGCCGACCGCAATCCCATCGCCCAGGACTTCGTCACCGCCGCCTCCCGCGCCCTCGGCGTCCCCGTCGTCGACGACTTCAACGCCGAGCCCTTCGCCGACGGCACCGGCTTCTTCTCCCTGGCCTACCAGCCGGAGGGCAACCTGCGCTCCTCCGCGTCCGTCGCCTACCTCCACCCCGTCCTGGACCGGCCCAACCTCACGCTCCTGCTGGAGACCTGGGCGCACCGGCTGCTCCCCGACGAGTCGGGCCGGCTGACCCGCGTCGCCGTCCGGGGCGCCGACGGCGAACCCGCCACCGTGCGGGCCGAACGCGAACTCCTGCTGTGCGCGGGCGCCATCGACACCCCGCGCCTGCTGATGCTCTCCGGACTCGGCCCGGCCGACGACCTGCGCGCCCTGGGCATCGACGTACGGGCCGACCTGCCCGGCGTGGGCGAGAACCTGCTGGACCACCCCGAGTCCGTGATCGTCTGGGAGACGGAGGGGCCGCTGCCGCCCAACTCCGCGATGGACTCCGACGCCGGCCTGTTCCTGCGCCGCGACCAGGGCCAGCCGCGCCCCGACCTGATGTTCCACTTCTACCAGGTGCCGTTCACCGTCAACACCGAGCGCCTGGGCTACCCCGTACCGCCCTACGGGGTGTGCATGACGCCCAATGTGCCGCGCGCCCGCTCCACCGGCCGCATGTGGCTGCGCAGCAAGAACCCCGCCGAGCATCCCGCCCTGGACTTCCGGTACTTCACCGACCCCGAGGGGCACGACGAGCGCACCATCGTGGACGGGCTGAAGGTCGCCCGCGAGGTCGCCGCCACCGACCCGCTGCGCGACTGGCTCATGCGCGAGGTCGCGCCCGGTCCGGACGTCGTCTCCGACGCCGCCCTGTCGGAGTACGGCCGTCGCGCGGCGCACACCGTCTACCACCCGGCGGGCACCTGCCGCATGGGCGCCCCGGACGACCGGATGGCCGTCTGCGACCCGGAGTTGAGACTGCTCGGCGTCGAGGGCGTGCGGATCGTCGACGCGTCGGTGTTCCCGACGATGCCCACCATCAACCCGATGGTGACCGTCCTGCTCGCCGCCGAACGCGCCGCCGACCTGATCCTCGACCGGCCCGGCCCCACCGAACAGGAGGCCCGGAAATGACCAGCCCGACGCCCCCCGCACCAGCGGCCGGCACGCCCGGGGGAGAGCCCGGCTCGGAGTTCCGCAAGGACATGGGCCCCTGGGCCAACTTCGCCCTCGGCTTCACCTACCTCTCCCCGGTGGTGAGCACCTACACCCTCTTCGGCATCGCGATCGTCGACGGCGGACCGCCGATGATCTGGGCGTTCGTGCTGGCCGGCTGCGGCCAGTTCCTCGTCGCGCTGATCTTCGGCGAGATCGTCGCCCAGTACCCCATCGCGGGCGGCGTCTACCCCTGGGCCCGGCGGCTGTGGGGCAAGCGCTGGGCGTGGATGACCGGCTGGGTCTACATGTGGGCGCTGCTGGTGACCATCACCTCCGTCGCGTACGGCGCCGGCCCCTACATCGCCATCCTCTTCGGCTTCGACGCCACTGTGCACACCACCGTGCTGTGCACGGCCGTGCTCATCGTCGTCGCCATCCTCATCAACTACATGGGCACCAAGGCACTCTCGCTGGCGGCCATCATCGGTTTCGGCGGCGAGCTCATCGGCGCGCTCGTCGTCGGCATCTACCTGCTGGCCACCCACCGCCACCACGGCATCGGCGTCATCTTCGACACCTACGGGACCGAAGGAGACGGTTCCTACCTGCCGGCCTTCCTGGCAGCCGCCATCATCGGCTTCTACCAGTACTACGGCTTCGAGGCGTGCGGCGACACGGCCGAGGAGGTCGCCCACCCGGGCCGCGTCATCCCCCGCGCGATGCGCCGCACCATCTACATCGGCGGTGCCGCGGCCACGTTCACCTGCATGTCGCTGCTGCTGTCGGTCACCGACTTCAACGCGGTCATCTCGGGCGAGGTGGCCGACCCGGTGGTGGACGTGCTGTACGACGCCATGGGCGAGACCGGGGCGCGGCTGGTGATGGCCGTGGTGCTGATCTCCTTCCTGTCCTGCACGATCAGCCTCCAGGCCGCGGCCGGGCGGCTCATCTACTCCTACGCCCGGGACGAGATGATCGCCGGACACCGGCTGCTGCGGCGGTTCGCCCACGCCCGCGCGGTACCCGGCTACGCGCTGTTCGTCTCCGCGGCGGTGCCGCTGCTCATCGCCTTCGCCTCACTGTTCTCCGAGGACGCCCTCACCAACATCGTCTCGTTCGCGATCCTCGGCATCTACGGCTCGTTCCAGATGGTGGTGCTGGCCGCGCTGCGCGCCCGGCTCAAGGGGTGGCGTCCGGCGGGCGAGTTCACCCTGGGCCGCTGGGGCCTGCCGGTGAACATCGGGGCGCTGGCCTACGGCATCTTCGCCATCGTCAACATCTGCTGGGCCCGCAGCCCGGAGAAGCCGTGGTACGAGAACTGGATCGTCCTGCTGTGCGGTGCCGTGGTGGTCGGGACCGGCGTGCTGTACATGTTCACCACCCACCACTACGGCCGTGGCGACGCGGCCGCCGGTGACGCCGTGCCGGAGGACAAGGCCGAGGCGGTGCCCAAGCGCTGACGGGCGATCCCCGCGTCAACGCCGCAGCAGCGCCTTCCGGGTGGCGCGGGCCAGCCGGCGGACCGGGCGTCGCGAGCGCGGCGCGGGTCCCGACCGCTCCAGCCACCACTCCCGCAGCTCCCGCCGCGCCGCGGCGTCGCCGGGCCGCCCGGCGGACAGCAGGTGCTCGGCGAAGGTGAGCGCGTCGCGCCGGTAGCCGCCGGTCATCGGCTGCGTCTGGGCGTACGCGAGGAAGGCCGTACGGTAGTCCGCCCCGAGGACCTCCGGCAGTTCGGGCGCGACCTTCGCCACGACGTCCGCCCGCTTCGCGGCGAGCGCCCGTGCCTGTACGCCGACCCGCGCCCGGTCGAACCCCTCGGGCACGGGCGTCCCCGCGACCAGCGCCGACAGCAGCGCGGCCTGCGCGACCCCGAGCCGCTGCCGGGCCTCGTCGGTGCCCGTGTGTTCGGGCCGGCCGGTGGCGCCCCGTGTCGCCCCGGCCGCCCCGGTCTCCTGGCCCTGCTCCGTCGCCCCGTCACTGCGCGCGGGAACGTCGGCGCGGACCTCGCTCCAGCCGCCGGGCGCGGCCCCCGGCCGCCGCGCGGCGACCGCGTGGCCCGCCGCGCGCACCTCCGCCTTCACCCGCTCGACGGCCCCCGCCTCCACGGCCCGCCGGATCGAGGCCAACTCGGCCTCCAGCTCCGCCGGTTCCGGGAAGTTCTCGTCGCGTTCCAGCAGGACCCCAGGAGGGGACACGCGGGAGGCGAGGTCGGTCAGGACGTCGAGGACCGGCCGGGGGACGGGGTGGGCGTGACTGTCGTGCCAGACGCCGTCGCGTTCGAAACCGCCGGCGACATGGACGTAGGCGATGGCCTCCAGGGGCAGCTCGGCGAGGGCCTTGGCTGGGTCCTCGGCGCGGTTGACGTGGTTGGTGTGCAGGTTGGCCACGTCGATGAGGAGCCGGACGCCCGTGCGGTCGGCCAGCTCGTACAGGAACTGGCCCTCCGTCATCTCCTCGCCCGGCCAGGAGATCAGCGCGGCGATGTTCTCGACGGCCAGCGGCACCGGCAGCGCCTCCTGCGCGATGCGCACGTTCTCGCACAGCACGTCGAGCGCGTCCCGGGTCCGCGGGACGGGCAGCAGATGCCCGGCCTCCAGGTGCGGGGTCGCCGTCAGGGCACCGCCGGCCCGTACGAACGCGATGTGCTCGGTGACCAGCGGCGAGCCGAGTGCCTCCACCCGCTCGGCCAGCGCGGCCAGACGGCCTTCGTCGGGCCGGTCCGCACCCCCGAGGCCGAGCGAGACGCCGTGCGGCACCACGGTGACGCCGCGCTCGCGCAGCCGCCGCAGCGACTCGGGCAGATGCCCGGGGCAGACGTTCTCGGCCACGGTCTCGACCCAGTCGATGCCCGGCATGCGCTCCACGGCGTCCGCGATCTCCGGTCGCCACCCGATGCCCGTCCCCAGTCGCTCCATCGTCCCCTCCTCCGCACCGCCGGTTCCTCGAACGTGAGGGGGGTATGGCCCAGCCGTCCGCCCCCGAACCCCGCCATGGGCGCCTTCAGAGGAACATTTGAGGTTCGGCCCCCGACGGCCCCGGCTCCACCGACGGAGGCACCGGAGTCGCGCCACCCCCCGATACGTCGTAGACCGGACGTATGCGCGATGGCAGCGAGCGGTGGGTGTGGGCCGGCGCCGGGGGACTGGTGGTCGCCGTCGGCACGGCTTATTTCCTGCTGCCGCTGGAGGGGCTCGGCGACGACCGCTCCTGGCTGGGCTGGCCGCTGTTCGTCCTGTGCCTGGGGCTGCTGGCCGCGCTGCTGCTGCGCCAGGTGCGCTACGTCATGCTCGAGAAGCCGCACACCCGGCCCGGCGTCATGATCGTGCTGCTGATGTGCCTGGCCGTGCTGGTCTTCTCCTCGGGGTACTACACCCTCGCCCAGCAGCCGGGCCAGTTCACCGGCCTGAGCACCCGCGTCGACGCGCTGTACTTCACCGTCGTCACGCTCGCGACCGTCGGCTACGGGGACATCACCCCGAGCGGGCAGGAGGCCCGTCTCGTGGCGGTCGCCCAGATCCTGTACACGTTCGTCTTCCTCACGGCGGGGGCCACCGCGCTCTCGCGCCGGCTGCACGCGGTGGTCGCCGCACGCGACCGGCGTCCGCCGTCCTCCTGACCCGGGGGCGGCTGCTACTACGCCACCCGGGTGGAGCGGTAGTTGAACACCGACCACAGCACGAACAGGCCGGTCACGATCATGATGATCGACCAGAACGGCTGGTACGGCAGCCACATGAAGTTCGCGATCAGCGCCAGTCCGACCACGACCGCGCCCACGACCCGGGCCCAGGCGGCCCCGGTGAACAGGCCGAACCCGGCCGCCACCACGAGCACACCGACGATCAGGTGGATCCAGCCCCACGCGGTCAGGTCGAACTCGAAGACGTACTCGCCGAAGCTCGTGTACACCTCGTCGTCGGCGATCGCCGTGATGCCCTGGAGCACCGCGAACAGGCCGTAGACGACCATCAGGGTGCCGCCGAGAGCGATACCCCCGCTCGCCCAGGGATCGCCGGTGCCGCCGGAGCCGCCTGGCGTCCGGTCGGGGGCGGGCGGAGCGGGGGGAGGGGGCGCGGCGCTGGTCATGGCTGCCTCCTGGTCGGGTTGTCCGGTAACCCCACTGGAGCACCCGGCCGCGACCGGCGCGCCCGCGGCTACTCCGAACGGGTGGCCACCCGGCCGCCCGGCGCGTACGGCTCCTCGCGCAGCGCGGGGTGGTCCGCGACCACCGTGCACGAGCCGGGCGCGATCTCGGTGAACCCCGCGTCGCGGACCAACGGCAGCCCGCTGCCCGTCAGTGCGGGCCAGCGGGCCGGGTCGGCCGTCCGTACGGCGAGCGGGAAGCCCGCGTCGTGCCAGGCGGCCCGCTCCTCGTCGGGCAGCTCCCACCAGGCCAGTTGCGCGGCGTGGCCGGCCTGGGCCATCGCCTTGCCGGCCGACATGCCGAGGTCGGGGTTCAGCCACAGCACGGGGGCGGCCGGGTCCGCCTCCACGGGCGGTTCAGGGTCGTCCAGGTCGGTGCCGGAGACCTGGAGGCGGGCCAGGTCCTTGGGCCAGCCGTCCAGCGGGACCGGCGGGAAGACCCGCACCTCGGCCGCCTTGCCGGTGACCGTGATACCGGGCAGGGCCTCGGCCCGCCGCCACTCGGCGCCGCGCGCCCGCCGCACCACCTTGCGGATCCTGGCGTCCTGCCAGGCCCGCACCGCCTGCGCCCACGGCCCGTCGCCGGCCGACCGCTCGTCGCTGAGGATCGTCAGCACGGCCCGCGCGGCCGTCTCCAGCGCGTCCGTGCGCGCCGGCGGGTCCGCCCGCTCGATCCGCACGACCAGCGGCAGCACGAACTGCGGGGCCGTGTCGCGGTCCGAGGGCTCGGAACGGAAGGGGCTGTCACTCACGGGCGTGGGGTCTTCGCTCACGAATCCCAGTGTGCCAGCCGGAAGATCGTGGAGGATGGGGCCCATGCGACCCGACCTCTGCCTGGAGAACGCGGGCCGTCGCTACGGCCTGCGCGGTCCCTGGGTGCTGCGCGGCGTCGACCTGACGGTGTCCCCGGGCCGGCTCGTCCGCGTCGAGGGCGCCAACGGCAGCGGCAAGTCGACCCTGCTGCGGCTGCTCGCCGGCATCGACGCCCCCAGCGAGGGCCGGATCACCGGCCGCCCGCGCACCGCGTACGTCCCCGAGCGGTTCCCGCCGGCCCTGCCGTTCACCGCCGTCGGCTACCTCACCCACCTGGGCACCGTGCACGGCCTGACCCGCACGGGGGCCGCCCGAGCCGCCGCCGAGTGGCTGGAGCGCCTCGGGGCCGCCGCGTACGCCGATACGCCGATGGCCCGGCTGTCGAAGGGCAGCAGCCAGAAGGTCGCGGTCGCCCAGGCCCTGCTGGGGGAGCCGGAGCTGCTGGTCCTGGACGAGGCGTGGACGGGCCTGGACACCGACGCCCGCGCCGCGTTGGAGCGGGCGGTCGCCGAGCGCACGACGGCCGGCGGATCGGTGGTGTTCGTCGACCACGACCCGCGCCGCCTCGCCGGCCTGCCCGACGCCATGTACACCGTGCGCGACGGGAGCCTCGTCGAGCGGGCCGTGCCGGGACCGTCGCCGTCCGGACCGCAGGTCACCGTCGAGGTCCAGGGCCCGCCGGACGCACGGCTCCCCGACGCCGTGCGGCGGACCGTCACCTCCGCCGAGGAGACCGCGCCGGGCAGCCACCGCCTCACCGTCGCCGCCCCGCACTCCGACGTCCTGCTCCGCGCCCTGCTCACGGCCCGCCCGCCCTGGCACGTGGTGAGCGTGGCGCGGCAGGCGGACGCCCCCGGGAGCCGCCGATGACCGCCCTCCTGCGCTACCACGCCGCCCTGCTGCTGCGCTCCCAGCGCTGGCTGCCGCCGTTCCTGCTGTACGCCGCGTTCCTCGCGGTCAGCGTCCAGGCAGGGCAGCCGGTGCTCGACTCGCTCGGCTACACGGCCGCCGCGCTGCTGCCCGTCGCCGCCTGGCTGGCGCGGATCTGTGTCACGGCCGAGCCGCAGGCCGCGCGCGGCTGTGTGGCGGCGGCCGTGGGGCCCGCGCGCGCCCATGTGGCCTGCCTGCTGGTGGCGTTGTCCGGGGCGGCGGCGCTCGGCACGGTCGCGACCCTCGGCGTGACGCTGCTGAGCGCTCCGGTCGCCTCGGACCACCGCACCCCGGTGCCGCTCGCCCCCGCCTGCGGGGCCGGGCTGCTCGCGGCCCTGGTCTGCGCGCTGCTCGGCACGGCCGTCGGCGCGCTCACCAGCCGGCCGCTGCTGCGGTCGCGGGGCCGTGCCGTCCTGGCCCTGCTGCTCGCGGCGCTGCTGTCCCTCGTGGCCACCGGCTCCCCGGCCCAGGCGGCGGTGCAGGGCCTGGTGACCGGCTCCCGGTCGGGCACCGTCCCGCTGCCGCTGTTGCCCCTGGCCGCGGCAGCCCTGGTCACGGCCGCCGCGCTGGCCCTGGCCGGTGCGCTCGCGGCCCGCAGATCAACCTGAGCAGGCGGTGCGCTGCGCCTCCTGCCACTCGCAGACCGGGCAGAGGGTGATGCCCTTGTACGACTCCGGGTACTCCGTCGGCTCCCGGCACAGCACGCACTCCGCGTACGGCGGGCCTTCCGCCACGGGCGGCCTGGTCGCGTCGATCAGGCAGTAGTCGTCCTCGCTCATACGTCCAGCGTAGGCCGGTCAGGGCCGTGCGCCCACGGCCCCGATCAGTTCGGACACCTTCACGAACCGGAAGCCCTCGCGACGCAGCCCGGGCACGATCGCGCGCACCGCCCGTTCGGTCGCCGGGGCGGCGCTGCGGGTGCAGTGCAGCACCACCACCGACCCCGGCCGCACCCCGTCCAGCACCTGCCGGGCGACCACGTCCGGGTCCGTCTCGAACGCGTCGCCGCCGACCACGTCCCACTGCACGGCGGTCACACCGGTCGGCGTCAGCGCCTTCAGCGCCCGCCGGTCGTAACAGCCGCCGGGGAAACGGAAGTACGGCATCGGGTCCGCCACACCCGCCTTCCGGAAGGCGGCGTACGCCCGCTCCACGTCCGACCGCATCCGTCCCTCGGGCACGGTCGGCAGGCCGTAGCAGTCCGGTGTGTACGCGTAGTGGCTGTAGGAGTGGTTGGCGACCTCGAAGAGGGGGTCCCGGCCGATGGAACGAGCCTGGTCGGGGTACTGCTCGGCCCACCGCCCGGTCATGAACACGGTGGCGGGCACCTTCAGCGCCCGCAGTGTCGAGATCAGCCGCGGATGGTCGAACCGCTCACCCGCCGCCGCCCGTGCCCCCTGCCCGGCGGTCATGTCGGCGTCGAAGGTGAGGGCGACGGTCCTGCCGCGGGTGCGGGGGCCGTGCTCGAAGACCGGGGTCAGGCCGGCGGGGCCGGGGGCGAGGGTCGGAGGGCGCGACGGCGGCGCGGACACCGGCGGCGAGGGCGGCGGCGCGGGACGGCCGGTCCCGCACGCGGCGAGGAACGTGCCCAGGGCACACACGGCGGTGACCCGGCGGAGTACGGTGATCACCGTATGAAGATATGAGCGGGATCGTCCTCTTATGCGTAACGGCTGCCGGCGTCACCCGGCCGTCAGAGGTCGCGCTGCTCCAGCGGCTTGGTCGCCGGGCCCTGGATCACCTTGCCGTCCGTGTCGAAGCGGGAGCCGTGGCAGGGGCACTCCCAGGCGCGTTCGGCGGAGTTGAAGGCGACCAGGCAGCCCAGGTGGGTGCAGCGGGCGGAGACGGAGTGCAGGTTGCCGTCGTCGTCCCGGTAGACCGCGAGGCGGTGGTGCCCGTCGGCGCGGACCACGGCCCCCTCGCCGGGCGGCAGGGACTCCACCGGCGGCGCGGGCCGCAGCCGGTCCCCGACGAAGTGGCCGGCGACCTTGGCCTGGGTCTTGAGGAACGACGGCGCCTCCCGCACGGCGGGCTTCACCCGGCGCGGGTCGTACAGCCCGCTCCACTCGCGCTCCTCGCCGGTGATCTGCGCGGCGAGCAGACTGCCCGCCATGATGCCGCCGGTCATGCCCCAGCCGCCGAAGCCGGTGGCCACATAGGCGTGCCGGGCGCCCGGGTGCAGCGGGCCGACCATCGGCACGGTGTCGGTCGGGCTGTTGTCCTGCGTGGCCCACCGGTTGGTGACGTCCAGGTCCGGGAAGTGCTCGACGGCCCAGGCGGTGAGGCGTTCGAAGGCGGCCCGCGGGTCGCCCGTGCCCGGCGTGAAGTGCTCACCGGTGACGATGAGCAGACGCCGATCCCCTTCGTACGGTGCCGTGCGCACCGAGCGGGTGTTCTCATCCGGCGTGATGAACATTCCGTCCGGGTCCCGGTCCGCGGGGATCGTCCCGGCGACGACCAGTTCGCGCTTCGGTGTCAGCCGGGCGAACAGCAGAGCCCGGTCGAAGATCGGGTAGTGCGTCGCGACGACGACGTCCCGGGCCCGCACCGTCGCCCCGGTCGTGGTCGACAGCCGGCACGGCTCGCCCTCGTCCAGGCCGAGCACCGTGGTGTCCTCGAAGATCCGCCCGCCCTGTTCGACCAGGTCGGCGGCGAGGGCCAGCAGGTACTTGCGGGGGTGGAACTGGGCCTGGCCGGTGACCCGGACCGCGCCCGCCACCGGGAAGGGCAGCCCGGTCTCCGTCACGAACGAGGCGGGCAGCCCGGCCTCGGCGGCCGACCGCGCCTCGGCGCGCAGTTCCTCCACCCGGCCCGCGTCGCAGGCGTACGTGTAGGCGCTCCTGGTCTCCCAGTCGCAGTCGATCCCCAGTTCCTCGGCGATCCCGGCCGCGCGCTCGATCGCCTCGGACTGGGAGCGGGCGTACAGCCGCGCGCCCTCGGGGCCGCGGGTGCGGCGCAGCTTGTCGTAGACGAGCGTGTGCAGGGCGGTGACCTTGGCGGTGGTGTGCCCGGTGACCCCGGCGGCGACCCGCCCGGCCTCCAGTACCGCCACGCTCCGGCCGGCCCGCGTCAGCTCCCACGCCGTGCTCAGTCCGGCGATCCCGGCGCCGATCACCGCCACGTCGACGTCCAGGTCCTCCGTCAGGGCCGGATGGCGACCGTCGGGTGCCGTCTCCATCCAGTACGAGCTGCTGACCTGCTGCTTCTCGCTCATGAGCCACCGAGTACCCCTGACTGCCCGCTTCAGTGTGCCGACGTGCCGCTTTACAGAAGGGGCCGGCAGGGCTAACGTACAACCAAATGGTTGTAGATGTGGATGAGCTGAACGACGAGACGGTGGACCGGCTGTTCCACGCCCTGGCCGACACCACACGGCGGGACATACTGCGCCGCTGCGTGCGCGGGGAGCTGTCGGTCTCGCGGCTGGCCGAGGCCTATCCGATGAGCTTCGCGGCGGTGCAGAAGCACGTCGCGGTGCTGGAACGGGCCGGTCTCGTCAGCAAACAGCGCAGCGGACGGGAGCAGCTCGTGCGCACCGACCCCGACGCGGTGGGCCGCGCCCGCCAGGCCCTCGACGAGCTCGAGTCGGCATGGCGCGGACGCGTGGACCGGATGGCCCGGCTGCTCGCGGAGGACGCCGGTGCCGAAGAGCCGGAAGATCCCGGTCACCAAGAGAACGACACCCCGGAAGGACCCCGAAGATGAGCGTCACCAGTGTCGACAAGGACCTCGACAACCTCACCCTCACCCTGATCGCCGACTTCGCCGCCCCGGTGGAGCGGGTGTGGCGGCTGTGGGCCGACCCCCGGCAGCTGGAGCGCTGGTGGGGCCCGCCGTCCTACCCGGCGACCGTGGAGCAGCACGACCTGACCCCCGGCGGAGAGGTCACGTACTTCATGACCGGCCCGGAGGGCGACCGGCACCGCGGCTGGTGGCGTGTCTCCTCGGTCACCGAGCCGACGGCCCTGGAGTTCACCGACGGCTTCGCCGACGATGACGGAAAGCCCAAGGACGACATGCCGACCATGTCCGTGACGGTGCGGCTCACCGAGCACGGTGGCGGGACCCGGATGGAGATGCGCTCCCTCTTCGACTCCCGTGAACAGATGGAGCAGCTGGTCTCCATGGGCATGGAGGAGGGCCTGAAGGAGGCCGTCGGCCAGATCGACGCCCTGCTGGCCGCCTGACCGCCGGGATCAGGACCGATCGCCCCGGTCAGGACTCCCGCAGCAGCCGCTTCCGGCACTCCGCCACGTCGAAGTCCGCCTCCGGATACCGCGGATCCAGCTCCCGCAGGTGCTCCAGGAGCAGTGTGCTGACCGCCCAGTTGCGGTACCACTTGTGGTCGGCCGGGACCAGGTACCAGGGCGCGTACGAGGTGCCGCAGTGCTCCAGGGCCCTCTCGTATGCGTCCTGGTACGCGGGCCACAGGGCGCGGTCGTCGATGTCGGACGGGGCGAACTTCCAGCGCTTCTCCGGCTTGTCGAGGCGTCTGAGCAGGCGGCGGCGCTGCTCGTCGTAGGAGATGTGCAGGAAGCACTTGACCAGGGTCACACCGTCGTCGGCGAGGGACCGCTCGAAACGGTTGATCCGCTCGTAGCGGCTTTCGGCCATGGCGCGTGGCACGAGGTTCCGGACGCGGGCGACCAGGACGTCCTCGTAGTGCGAGCGGTCGAAGATGCCCAGTTCGCCGGGGAGCGGGAGCGCCTTCTCCACGCGCCACAGGAAGGGGTGCGCGCGCTCCTCGGCGGTCGGTGCCTTGAACGCCGTGATCCGGCAGCCGGCCGGGTTGAGCAGGCCGATGACGTGCTTGACCGTGCCGCCCTTGCCGCTGGTGTCCATGCCCTGGAGGACCAGCAGGACGCGGCGCCGGTCGCCTGCGGTGCTCGCCGCCCACAGCCGTTCCTGAAGGCCGGCGAGCTGCTCGCCGATCCGGACCGTGGCGGCCTTGCCCGCGGTCTTGCCGTCCGGGCCGCCGGGGGTGGTGGCGGCGTCGTGACGGGACAGATCGACCGGCTCACCGCCGGGGAGGCGCAGCCGCTCCCGCAGCGAGGTCCCGCGCTCGTCCCCGTCCTGCTTCTTTCTGTCCTTCTCCGTCACCGGGCCCCCTTCCGGTCTGTGCCTCGATCGCCCGCCGGTGCGCCGGGTTCCGCACCCGGCGCCCCGGACGGGAGCAGAGCCGGCCTACCGGCGCCAGGGGCCCGTCACCGCGAACGTGGTGCCGGGGGTGTAGCAGTTGACGTACATCGTGTCGCCGTCGGGCGAGAAGGTCACCCCGGCGAACTCGCCCCACTCGGGCTCCTCAGGGGTGCCGATGTTCTGGCTGCCCCGGGCCATCGGGTACACCTCGCCGCGCCGGGTGACGCCGTAGACGTGCTGGGCGCCGTTGCCGTCCTCGCAGACCATGAGGCCGCCGCTGGGTGCCAGGCAGATGTTGTCCGGCGACTCTCCCGGCAGCTGGACGTCGGTGTCCGGGCCGAAGACGATCACCAGGGTGAGCCGTCGCCGGTCCGGGTCGTAGCGCCAGATCTGCCCGAAGTGGTCGGCCGCCGACCCCTCCGCGCTGCGGGCGAACGACGACACGAAGTACACCGACCGGCCGCCCCAGTAGCAGCCCTCCAGCTTCTGCGCGTGCGTGATGCCCCTGCGGCCGAAGTCCTGGAGCCGGATCGGCGTCTGCGCCGCCTGCGGGTCCGGTACGTCCACCCACTCGACGCCGTCGAACTCCGCGCCGATGTCCTGGATCGAGGACAGATCCGGCACGCCGGGCACACGCATGGCCTGGAGCCGGCCGCCCGCGCGCAGCGAACCCCGCCCGCCCAGTGGCCTGTCCGGCAGGAAGCGGTAGAACAGGCCGAAGGGCTTCTGGAAGGCGTCCTCGGTCTCGTACACCACCCCGCGCCGGGGGTCGACGGCGATCGCCTCGTGCTGGAAGCGGCCCATCGCGGTCAGCGGTACGGCTCCCGTGCGGTGCGGATCGACCGGGTCGACCTCGAAGATGAAGCCGTGGTCCTTGGCGTAGCCGTTGGTGCCCGCCCTGTCCTCGGTCTCCTCGCAGGTCAGCCAGGTGCCCCACGGGGTGGGGCCGCCCGCGCAGTTCACGGCCGTGCCGGCGATCGCGACGCGTTCCGACAGGACGTTGTTGCGGGAGTCCAGCGTCAGGGCCGTGCAGCCGCCCTTGCCCGCCGGATCGTAGGTGAGGCCCTCGACCGTCGGGACGGGGACCCTGCCGTCGGCGCGGTTCTCGTGGTTGCGGACCAGATGGACCCGGCCGCCTCTGCCCGCGAAGGCCGACATGCCGTCGTGGTTGGAGGGGACCTTGCCCTCGCCGGAGCTGAGCGGGTCTCCTTCGCGGGAGAGGACCCGGTAGCGGAAACCTTTCGGCAGGTCGAGCAGGCCCTTGGGGTCGGGGACGAGCGGGCCGTAGCCGCCGCCGTGGCCGAGGGGCTGGGCGGCGGCGGTGCCGGCGAAGAGTTCGGCCAGGGCGCCGGAGAACGCAATGCCGGCGCCCACGGCGCCCGTCCCGGCGAGCACCTGACGTCGTGTGGCGATACGACCGGATTCGGTCATGGGGAAACCTTCCTGCTGGCGGACAGGAACTGTGATCCCGCTGTGTCTATCACCTGGTGCGGGTCACGGGAACCACGCGCGTAGCGTGGCTCACTGCTCGACCGCGCGCCGCAGCTCGTCGATGGCCTGTTCGGTCGTGTCGACGGGGTGTTCCGCCGACGCCGGTGCCGGCCGGCTCCCCTCCGGATGGGCCGCTTCCTGCTGGGCCCCTTCCTGATGGGCCGCCTCCTGGTGACCCCTCTCCAGGAACCGCAGGAGCTCCACCGGAATGGGCAGCACCAGCGTGGAGTTCTTCTCCGCCGCCACGGCCATGACCGTCTGGAGCAGGCGGAGCTGGAGCGCGGAGGGCGTGTCGGCCATCTGGTGAGCGGCCTGGGCCAGCTTCTTCGAGGCCTGGTACTCGGCGTCGGCGTTGATCAGCCGGGCTCGCCGCTCACGGTCGGCCTCGGCCTGGCGGGCCATGGAGCGCTTCATGGTGTCCGGGAGGGACACGTCCTTGATCTCCACACGGTCGATCGTGACGCCCCACTCCACGGCCGGGCTGTCGATCATCAGCTCCAGGCCCTGGTTGAGCTTCTCCCGGTTGGACAGGAGGTCGTCCAGTTCGCTCTTGCCGATGATCGAGCGCAGGGAGGTCTGTGCCATCTGGGAGACGGCGAAGCGGTAGTCCTCGACATTGACGACGGCGGCCGCCGGGTCCACGACCTTGAAGTACACGACCGCGTCGACCCGCACGGTCACGTTGTCCCGCGTGATGCCCTCCTGGGCGGGCACCGGCATGGTCACGATCTGCAGGTTGACCTTACGCATCCGGTCCACCGCGGGGACGATCAGGTTGAACCCGGGACGCCGCACCTCCCCGTGCAGCCGTCCGAGCCGGAACACGACGCCGCGCTCGTACTGCTTGACGACCCGAGCCGCCGAGGCCAGATAGACCAGCCCTCCGGCTGCTGCCGCCGCCACCGCCCCGATCAGCTCTTCGACCATGCCGACCTCCCCGTCCAGAGGTCCGATTCGTCTGTTGCTGTAACGATATGCCTGGACTCGGGGTCGGGGCCATGCCCTGGAAGCTGGGGCGGACACGCGAAGGTCCGGGGCGCGCCGCTGAGGCGCGCCCCGGACCAGGGGCTGTCGGAGTCCCGGCTACGTCACTACGCGGCCGTGACCTTCTCGGCCTCCGGTGCCGGCTCCGGCTCCCTGACCTTCACCGGCTCCGTGCCCGTCGCGCTGTGGCGTTCGGCCCAGCTCTCCAGGGCCGTGCGGCAGGCGTGGTCGAGGTGGTGCAGACCCGAGAGGTCCAGCTCGACCGGGCGGTCCTGGGGCAGGCTCTCCAGGCTGTCGAGGATCTTCGGCAGCCGCAGGAACGTCGCGTTGCCCGACAGGTACGCCTGGATCGGACCGGCGCCCTTGTCGATGACCTCCAGCTTGACGTGCGAGGCCTCCCAGGCGGTCTTGACGACCGACAGGGCCAGACCGATCAGGACACCCTCGAACATGTTCACCGCGACGATCGACACGGCGGTGACCACGAGGATCAGCGCCTCGCCCTTGTGAGCCCGCCACAGCGCCACGACCTGGCGGAACGGGATCAGCTTCCAGCCCGCGTGCACCAGGATGCCGGCAAGGGCGGGCAGCGGGATCAGGGCCAGGGCCCACGGCATCGCGGCGGCGAACAGCAGCAGCCACACGCCGTGCAGCACACGGGACGCCTTGGTCTTCGCGCCCGCGTTGACGTTCGCCGAGCTGCGGACGATCACCGCGGTCATGGGCAGCGCGCCGAGCAGACCGCACACGGTGTTGCCCGCGCCCTGGGCGATCATCTCCTTGTTGTACTGGGTGCGCGGACCGTCGTGCAGCCGGTCCACGGCCGCCGCGCTGAACAGGCTCTCCGCGGAGGCGATCAGTGCGAACGCGATGATCGTGCCCCAGATGGCCGGACCGGCCAGCTGGCTGAGGGCCTCGGTCCCGGGCGGCTGGATGACGCCGAGCAGGCCCTCCACCTCGACCGTGGCGACCGGCAGGCTGAAGGCGAGCGTGGCGACCGTGGCCAGCACCACCGCCGCGAGGGCGCCCGGCACGGACTGCACGGCCTTCGGCAGCTTCTTCCACAGCACGATGACGGCGATGGAGCCCGCGCCGATCGCGAGCGAGGTCATGGCCTCGGTGCTGCCCAGCGCGTCGGTGAACGCCCCCGGCAGCCCCGCGATCTTGCCGATGCCGGACTCCGGTGCCTTCAGGCCCGCCGCCGCGTAGATCTGCCCGGCGATGATCACCAGGCCGATGCCGCAGAGCATGCCCTCTACGACGGAGACGGATATCGCCCTGAACCAGCGGCCTATCCCGAGGAAGCCCATGGCGAGCTGGAGCAGACCGGCCATCAGTACGATCACGCCGAGCGCGGCCACCCCGAACTGGCTGACGGCCTCGAAGACCAGCACGGTCATGCCGGCGGCGGGCCCGGACACCTGGAGGCTGCTCCCGCGCATGAGGCCGGTGACAAGGCCGCCCACGATGCCGGTGATCAGGCCGAGTTCGGCCGGGACGCCGGAGGCGACGGCCACGCCGATGCAGAGCGGCACGGCGACGAGGAAGACGACGATGGAGGCGAGGAAGTCCTGCCTCAGGTAAGGGAACTTGGTCATGGTGTCCCTCACAGGGTCTCGAAGGTGTCGGTCTCCGCGTGGTGCTGCCACACGGTTCCGGTGTGCACTTCGTAGAACCATGCGTGCAGGCCGAGTCGGCCCTCCGCCAGCCGGCGCTCGATGAACGGGTACGACCGCAGTCGCAGGACCTGGGTGAGGACGTGGTTCTGCACGGCTTCGGCGACCGTCGGGTCGGCCGGGTCCTCGCACTTGGGCTCTTCGGCGGCGTGCGCGAGCCAGTCGCGCACCGCCGGCACGCCGGCGAGGTCGTCGCCCCGGACCACCGCGCCCACGGCACCGCAGTGCGAGTGGCCGCAGACCACGATGTCCTTGACGCCGAGCACTTCCACGGCGTACTCGATGGTGGCCGCCTCGGACGTGGGGTGCTCCAGGGCGTGCGGGGGGACGATGTTGCCCGCGGTGCGCAGCTCGAAGAGCTCGCCGGGCCGGGCGCCCGTGATCAGGGCCGGTACGACCCTGGAGTCGGAGCAGGTGATGAACAGGACGTCGGGGGACTGGCCCTCGGCGAGGCGGGCGAACTCCTCAGGGCGCTGTCCGAACATGCGGGCGTTGTCGATGAGGGGTTGCATAAGTGGTGACTCCTCCTGGCGCGCAGTGGGGGCGCGTCGGACGGGCATGACAGAGGTGGGGGATGGAACTGCTCTGTTCCTCAGCAGCGGAAGACCTGAAGTGCTGCCGGAGTGCGCGACGCCGAGGATCTCGACGTGCGTTCGTGCGCGACGCCGGGTGTGACCCGGTCCGGTGCTGTCGGCGGGATGAGCCTCAGCAGGTGCCGATCGGGCGCCGAGGGCGCGGAGTCGGTGCTGTGGAACCGGTCGCGGGTCCGCAGGGGGCCGGTCGGGCCCCCGTGGTGTCCGGCGCGGCAGTTCGCGATCTCGTCGCGCAGAGCCTTCCCGGAAAGCTTGGTTCCGGGGCGCGAAGACTTGCCGGAAGGTTCAGTTCCGGGCTGAGCCTTGGCCTCTACTTCACTGGGCGTGTGCGCGGATGCGAAGGACGCCGTCGGTGCGAAGAGCTGGAGGGCGAGCAGGACGGCGGCGAGGATCGAAACCACGGTCCGTGCCGTCGTACCTCGGTACATGCGCCCCCCTTCAGGTGATTCGCACATCTAGCGCTGACCAACACTTGGTCAACTGCTGGTCAAGAAACACGTTAACCCTGCAAAGTCGTTTGCAGGGTTAACTTAACGTTTCAAGCTGAAGAGAGCCTGAAAACCGTAGGCGGGTTGGCTTGAACCACCCCTTGCCGTACGGCGGTTGGCACGATATGGGGGTTGTGGTTACCGAGAGTTCGCCAACGTGGCCGCGTCGCGGGCCAGGGCGGTGAGCCGGGAGATGGCCCGGAAGTACTTCTTGCGGTAGCCGCCGTTCAGCATCTCCTCGCTGAACAGCTGGTCGAAGGGCAGACCCGAGGCCAGCACGGGCACTTCACGGTCGTAGAGCCGGTCCGCGAGGACGACGAGCCGGAGCGCCGTCGACTGGTCGGGAACCGGCCGCACACCGGTGAGGCAGACGGCCTTGATCCCGTCGGTCAGAGCGCCGTACCGGCTGGGGTGGACCCGGGCCAGGTGTTCCAGGAGGGGCGAGAACGCGTCGAGGGACGCGCCCTCGGTGGCGTGCGCCGCCTTGGTCACCTGTTCGTCGGAGTACGGCGGCGGCGCCTCGGGCAGGCCGCGGTGACGGTAGTCCTCGCCGTCGATGCGCAGGGCGCGGAAGTGGGCCGACAGGCCCTGGATCTCGCGCAGGAAGTCGGCCGCGGCGAACCGGCCCTCACCGAGCTTGCCGGGCAGCGTGTTGGAGGTGGCGGCGAGCGCGACGCCCGCGTCGACGAGCTTGCCGAGCAGCGTGGAGACCAGGACGGTGTCGCCGGGGTCGTCGAGCTCGAACTCGTCGATGCACAGCAGGCGGTGGCCGGACAGGGTCTGCACGGTCTGCTGGAACCCGAGGGCGCCGACCAGGTTGGTCAGTTCCACGAAGGTGCCGAACGCCTTGAGCGCGGGCTCGGCCGGGGTGGCGTGCCAGAGGGACGCCAGCAGGTGGGTCTTGCCGACGCCGTAACCACCGTCGAGGTAGACACCGCGCGGGCCGGCCGGGGCCTTCTTCGGCGCCCTGCCGAATCCGAACAGCCGCCGCCTGCCCGAGTCGGCCGTCCCGCCCAGTCCCGCCGCGAAGCCCTCCAGGACCCGGACGGCCTCCGTCTGGCTGGGCTGGTTCGGGTCCGGGATGTACGTGCTGAAACGCACCGAGTCGAACCGCGGCGGCGGCACCATCTCGGCCACCAGCCGATCCGCGGGCACGTGCGGCTCACGGGCGCACAGGGAGAGCGGGGCCGCGTCGGTTATCGGGCCGGTTCCGGAAGGGACGGGAGAAGGAGACACGGTTCACCATGCTACGGCGCGTGGAACACTGCACGGCATGCGACGTCTGTTCCCTGTGACCGATGAAACAGCAGCTCCGGACTCGGGCGGGACGCCCGGGGAGGAGGGCCGCGACGGGGCCGGGCGGGAGTGGAGTACGGCCGAGCTGGCCGCCGCGTACGCCTATCCCGCGGCGGGGCCCGGCGGGCCGCTGCCGTGGCTGCGCGCCAACATGGTGTCCACGCTGGACGGGGCCGCCCAGCACGACGGCCGTTCGCAGCCCATCTCCAGCAAGACCGACATGCGGATCTTCGGCACGCTGCGGGCGCTGGCGGACGTCGTGGTCGTCGGCGCGCAGACGGTGCGCCAGGAGGGGTACCGGCCGGCACGCGCGCGTGCCGAGTTCGCGGAGCAGCGGGAGGCGGCCGGGCAGGGCCCCGCACCCGCGATCGCGGTGGTCTCCGCCAGCCTGGACCTGGACTTCTCGCTGCCCCTGTTCACCTCGCCCCTGGTGCCCACCCTGATCCTCACGGGAGCCTCGGCAGCCCCGGACCGGGTCGCGGCCGCCGAGAAGGCGGGCGCCCGGGTGGTCACCGCCGGGGACGGCATCGGCGTGGACCCCGCCCGTGCGGTCCAGGCCCTCGCCGGCCTCGGCCACACCCGGCTGCTGACCGAGGGCGGTCCGCGGCTGCTCGGGCAACTGGTGGCGGCCGGTGTGCTCGACGAGCTGTGCCTGACCGTCTCCCCGATGCTCACCGCGGGCGACGCGCAGCGCATCGCCGGAGGGCCCGCGGTCACGGTGCCGCAGCGCTTCAGGCTGGTGTCGATGCTGGAGGAGGACGGCTTCCTGTACACGCGCTACGGCCGGTCCTGACGTACTGAATCGCCCGGCACGGGGTACAGGTGTCGGCGGCCGCACGGTCGGACCGGCCGGTGGGCCCGGAATCGGTGCGATGGTCGTCGCCGGTCCGGTAATCGACAGAATGTGCCGTTCCGGTTGGTTTCCGGAGGGCACACTGGATCCGGCAGTGCCCGTGCGACCACGGGGCAGGATGGTTTCCGCAGGGCCCGGCGCGGCCCACGGAGGAGTGGGGCCGCGGGCCCCCGGGAGCAGAAGGGGCGCCTGGTGTTCACAAGCGTTTTGATGATCGAGAAGGCCCTGACGTCCGCCGACGTGGAGTTCGTCACGACCTTGCACGGGGAGGAGCCGGTCTCCTTCCAGGTGCTGCTCCAGCCGCGCGGCGAGCAGGCGGACCGGCTGCTGCGGGCCATCGACGACGTCGCGCTCGGCGAGCTCGACGAGGCCGTCCGCGAGGGCGAGACGCCCGAGGGCGAGGACGCGCTGAGCGTCGGGCAGCGGGCGCTGGAGGTCTCGCTCGCGGCGCTGCGGGCATCCGGGAGCGGGGCCGAGGGGCGGCTGATCGAGGACCATCCGCTGGACGCGCTGAAGTCCCTGGTGGAGGAGGCCGGCGCGGACGAGGTCATCGTGCTGACCGACCCCCATTACGTGGAGGAGTTCTTCCACCGGGACTGGGCCTCCCGGGCCCGGCACAAGGTGGGGGTGCCGGTGCTGAAGCTGTTCTCGCACAGCAAGGCGTAGCTCCCGACGGTGTCAGCATCGGTAAACGCTTCGGCATAGGCTGTGCCGCTGAACGTTCCGCACACGTACAGGGAGACACGCATGGCACCCGGCCTTCCCACCGCCATGGACCGACCGCACTTCATCGGCATCGGTGGGGCCGGGATGTCGGGGATCGCGAAGATCCTCGCGCAGCGTGGGGCCGTCGTGGCGGGCAGCGACGCCAGGGAGTCGGCGACGGCCGAGGCGCTGCGGGCGCTGGGCGTGACGGTGCGCATCGGGCACGCCGCGGAGCACCTGGCCGACGACGCCAGCTGTGTCGTCGTGTCCTCGGCGATCCGGCAGGACAACCCCGAGCTGGCGCGCGCGGCCGAGCTCGGCATCCCCGTCGTGCACCGCTCCGACGCGCTCGCGGCCCTGATGGAGGGCCTGCGCCCGATCGCGGTCGCCGGTACGCACGGCAAGACGACCACGACCTCCATGCTGGCGGTGTCGCTGAGCGAGCTGGGCCTGAAGCCGTCGTACGCGATCGGCGGGGACCTGGACGCGCCCGGATCCAACGCGCTGCACGGCGAGGGCGAGATCTTCGTCGCCGAGGCGGACGAGTCGGACCGCAGCTTCCACAAGTACGCGCCCGAGGTCGCGATCGTCCTCAACGTCGAACTCGACCACCATGCCAACTACGCGTCGATGGACGAGATCTACGAGTCGTTCGAGACGTTCGTGGACCGCGTCACCGAGGGCGGCACGCTGGTGATCACCGCTGACCACGAAGGCGCGCGGGAGCTGACGCGACGGGTCGCGGGTCGCGGCGTGCGGGTGGTGACGTACGGCGAGTCCGCGGACGCCGGCGTGCGCATCCTGTCGGTCGTGCCGCAGGGCCTCAAGAGCGAGGTCACCGTGGTGCTGGAGGGCAAGGAGCTGACCTTCACGGTCTCCGTGCCCGGCCGCCACTACGCGCACAACGCGGTGGCCGCGCTCGCGGCGGGCGTGGCGCTCGGCGTCCCCGCCGAGGAGCTGGCCCCGGCGCTCGCGGCGTACACGGGCGTGAAGCGGCGGCTGCAGCTCAAGGGCGAGGCCGCGGGGGTGCAGGTCATCGACTCCTACGCGCACCACCCCACCGAGATGACCGCCGACCTGGAGGCCATGCGCGGGGCGGCGGGCGACGCCCGGATCCTGGTCGTCTTCCAGCCGCACCTCTTCTCGCGGACCCAGGAGCTGGGCAAGGAGATGGGGCAGTCCCTGGCCCTGGCGGACGCCTCGGTCGTGCTGGACATCTACCCGGCACGTGAGGACCCGATCCCCGGCGTGACCAGCGAGCTGATCATCGAGGCGGCCCGGGCGGCGGGCGCGGACGTGACGCCGGTGCACGACAAGGCGGACGTGCCCGCAGTGGTCGCGGGAATGGCGAAGCCGGGGGATCTCGTTCTCACCATGGGAGCGGGCGACGTCACCGACCTCGGCCCGCGCATCCTGGACCGTCTGTCGAACTGAGGGGCTGGAGGCTCATGCCGTACGACGTCGAGAAGCCGGACGAGCAGTGGCGCGCGGAGCTCACCCCGGGCGAGTACGCGGTCCTGCGCCAGGCGGCGACGGAGCCCGCCTTCACCGGTGAGTACACCGACACCAAGACCCGGGGCGTCTACTCCTGCCGCGCCTGCGGCGCGGAGCTGTTCACCTCCGACACGAAGTTCGAGTCCCACTGCGGCTGGCCGTCCTTCTTCGACCCGAAGGACACCGACGCGGTGGAACTGATCGAGGACCGTTCCCACGGCATGGTCCGCACGGAGGTGCGCTGCGCCCGCTGCGGCTCCCACCTCGGGCACGTGTTCGAGGGTGAGGGGTATCCGACGCCCACCGATCAGCGGTACTGCATCAACAGCATCGCGCTGCGGCTGGCGCCCGAGGAGGGCTGAGCCCGTCACGGACCTCCCCGTCCCGCCGCGCCAGGACTCGGCGGAGTCTACGCTGAGAGTGATCAACGCGGTTGCGGGGGAGGGGAGTTGTCGTGACGGAACAAGCGAGCGGTGGCCCGGCGGTGGTGCGGGTGGAGACCGTTGAGCTGGACTCCCATGGAGCACGGCAGATCGGGAGCAGGTCGCGGCTCTCGGCGCCGTTGGACGACCGCGCGGGAGAGGTCCAGGAAGCGATCGTGCAGGCGTCCGCCATCGCGCAGGACTCACTGGCGCAGGTGGCCGAGCGCCAGGGCTGGGCGGTCACCAGCATGCAGGTGGTCTTCGGGCTCACGCTCGGCGCGGAGGCCGGAGTGATCCTCTCGAAGGCCTCCGCCGAGGCCTCTTTCGAGGTGACGCTCACGGTGGAGCGGAGTGCCGGCGCTCCGTGAGTGATCAGGAGTACTGGGTACACATCGGTGAGGAGGACCGGCACCTGGGTGCCGGTTTCCTGCTGACGCGCGAGTACGTCCTCACCGCCCTGCACTGCCTGCGCCGGCGTTCGTCGGACGACGCCCGGCTCGTCCTCGAACTGGCCGACGGACGCCGGGTACACGGGTGGCTCTGCGATGTGGCTGAGGATGTCGATCTCGCCCTGATCGCCGTGGCGGAGGCCCACTCGCACCGCCTGCCCCTCGCGTCCCCGACGGACCGGCCACGACCCGGTGTCGCATGGCGCGGCGCGTACGCGCCGCCGGGCGAGAACACTCAGCTCAGCGGCCGCATCACTCACGTCCCCTATCGCTATCGCAGCAGGGCGGGCGGTGCCTTCACCGGCGTGCAGCTCACCGTGGAGCAGGAGCTGGGTGACTACTCGGGTTACTCGGGAAGCCCCGTGGACACCGACGCCGGAAGCCCGGGGGAGCCGGAGCCGGAGGAACGGTCGGTGGTCGGCATCCTCATGGAACAGCAGCTCAGCAGGGAAGACCACGTGTCGGGGACCAATGTGCTGGTCGCCGCCTCCGTGCTGCACGCCTTCGAGGTCTTCTCCGCGTTCCACATGGAACGCCTGAAGGAGCTGACGTCCCGGCCCGGGCGTCAGGAGCTCGTCCCACGGCCGCGCCGGAGCGAGGAACGCGAAGAGGCGGCGCAGAGCCTCGTCACCAACGCTGATCTTTACCTACGGCGCATCCGGGAGTGGGAGGAGTCCGCTGTGATACCGCGGGCGGTCGCCGACGAGGAGCGACGCTCGGCCCTTCGGATGCTGCGCGAGCGTCTGCTGGGCGACGGGGGCGGCGGTGCCTGAGAGCCCGGAGGCGCGGTGGCAGCGGCGGCTGAGCGTCGCCGAGCGGGCGGTGGCAGGAGACGAGACGGCCCTCGCGGCCCTCCGGGAGACGGTGGCGGGACTGCCCGACGACGACGCGCTCCTCACGGACGCCACCACCGCCGGGCACTTCGCCTACTGGGTGGCGCTGCTGCGAGAGGCGGGAACCGGCTCGGAACAGGACGGAGCTCTGGCCACCGCCGCCGAGTGGGTCGCGGCCGAGCGCGTGCCCTGGCGGCACCGGCGAGCCGTGCACAACCGACTGGCCACCGTCTTCGCCGAGAGCGGCCGGTGGGAATCGGCCCGCGAGGCCCTCGAACTCGTGCTGCACGCCCCCGGGACCCGACTCGACAAGGCGCTCACCCTCGCCGGTCTGGGCGCCGTCGCCGCGCACCACGACGACTGGCCGCGAGCGGGTTCGTACGCGCGGCAAGCTCTCCGGGGGACCTGGTTCGCGCACGGCGGCGGTGGTCGTCTCCACCTCCGCTTGCGTGCGACGTTCACCCTGTTCCGGGCGGCACGCGCTCAGGGCGACGACCGCAGGGCCCGCGCGTATGCGCGCACTCTCACGGCGGTGTGCCGGCAGCAGATCGGAATGTGGGGAAACGACCATCCCCGGGCGCTCGAAGCCCTGGTCATCACCGCGGCGACCCAGCACGGCGTGGCCGAGATGAACGGCGGCGTCGAACGCATGGAGCACCTGCTGGACGTCCTGGCCGTGGCGGCCCAACGCGCTTCCGCCGTGCTCGGGGCCCGGCACCCCCTGACGCGATCCGCACGCACGCTGCTCGCCGGCGCCTTCGAGGCCACCAAGGACTTCGAGGCCAGGGAAAGGGCCCGCAGGCAGCGGGCGCACTTCGCCCGGAGCCCCGGCACGTCCTCCTCTTCGGCGCAGCCCGCACCGTCGAGGGACACCCTGCCCGCCACGGGCGCCGAGCGGTGGCCGGAGGAGACGGGGACCGCCCTGGAACTCCTGGTCCACGGGGTGGGCGGCACCACGCCGCAGGAGATGCTGGACGATCCGCGCACGGTGCGGATCACCGGCGACGACATCGCGGCCGTCTTCCGCCGCGCCGACGACGTGGACGCGGAGACGCAGCCCGAGCGCCGGGACGGCCTGGTTCGCGAGGCCTACGTCTGGGGGAACCTCACCTCCGGCAACGGCACGCGCGCGCTGTGGCTGTTGCTGCTGCCCTTCATGGTGGTCAACCTCGCCCACTGGATGCGGCCCGCGGCCCAGGGGGGCAGGCGGACGATCCGCCTGTTCGGGCTGCTGGTGCGGCTGGTGGCGACTGGTCCCTGACGGTGCTGCTCGTCACGGCGGC
>KE354235.1 GCA_000415505.1 Streptomyces afghaniensis 772 | reverse complement strand
TTCGCCGTCGCCACCGTGTGGCGGTCGGCGGCAGCGCCCCGCGCCCTCCCGGCGCCGCCCTGGCCGTCTGCGCCGACGGCACGGCCATCGGCTCGGTCTCCGGCGGCTGTGTGGAGGGCGCGGTGTACGACCTGTGCCTCCAGGCCCTCCAGGACAGGGAGACCAGGGTCGAGCGGTTCGGCTACAGCGACGAGGACGCCTTCGCGGTCGGACTGACCTGCGGCGGGGTCATCGACATCATGGTCACCCCGTACGACGCCGGCGATGCGGCCCAGACCGCCGCACTGCCGGCCGCCGCCCACGGCGAGCCGGTCGCGCTCGCCCGGGTGGTCCACGGCCCGGCCGGCCTCCTCGGCCGGGCGGTGCTCGTACGCCCCGACGGCACCCACGCAGGCGGCCTCGGCGGCCACGACGACCTGGACCGTACGGTGATCGCCCAGGCCCGCGCCCTGCTGGAGGCCGGCCGCACCGGCACGATCGAGGTGTCCGAGGACGGCTCGCACTGCCCCGGCCGACTCACCCTGCTCGTCGAGTCGGCCGTCCCACCGCCCCGCATGATCGTCTTCGGTGCGATCGACTTCGCCGCCGCCCTCGTACGGGCGGGAAAGTTCCTCGGCTACCACGTGACGGTCTGCGACGCCCGCCCGGTCTTCGCGACCAGGACCCGCTTCCCCGAGGCCGACGAGATCGTCGTCGACTGGCCCCACCGCTACCTGGCGGGCACGGACACGGACGCGCGGACGGTGCTGTGCGTACTCACCCACGACGCCAAGTTCGACATCCCCCTGCTGACCGAGGCCCTGCGGCTGCCCGTCGCCTACGTCGGCGCCATGGGCTCCCGCCGTACCCATGAGGACCGCAACAGGCGGCTTCGGGAAGCGGGCGTGAGCGAGCGCGAGCTGGCCCGGCTCAGGTCACCCATCGGCCTCGACCTGGGCGCCCGTACGCCCGAGGAGACCGCCCTGTCCATCGCGGCCGAGATCGTCGCCGCGCGGCACGGAGGCACGGGGCGGCCGCTCACCGGCGCGAACACCCCGATCCACCGGGACGAGCGGGCGGCCGGACTGCTGTCGCAGCCGGTCTGAGCGGCGACCACACCGCCGACAAGCCGAAGCCGGGGACATGCCGGACCCGGCGACATGCCGGAGGGGCCGTGGCCGGCGACGGCCTCGGCCCCTCCGTGGCACCGCGCGTGAACGGGTCAGGCTGCGGCCGGCTCCGTGGCGTGGCCGTGCAGGCGGGCGACGACCTCCGTCAGCTGCGCGGCGACCTCGGCGTCGTCGGCCGGGTGCGTCTCGGCGAAGCGGGTCATCGAGCCGGGGATGGACAGCTTGACGTCCTCCAGCACCTTGCCGCCGGCCACGCCCACGGACTTGCGGGTCTCGTCGTGCGCCCAGACACCGCCGTACTGGCCGAACGCGGTGCCGACCACGGCGACCGGCTTGCCGCTGAGGGCACCGGCACCGTACGGGCGGGACAGCCAGTCGATGGCGTTCTTCAGGACGGCCGGGATGGTGCCGTTGTACTCGGGCGTGAACAGGAGCAGGCCGTCGGCGGCGTTGGCGGCCTCGCGCAGCTTCGCGGCGGCGGCCGGAACGCTGCCCTCGACGTCGATGTCCTCGTTGTAGAAGGGGATCTCCGCCAGCCCCTCGAACAGCGACACCTCCGCACCCTCGGGGGCGAGCTTGACCGCGGCCTCGGCGAGCTGGCGGTTGTGCGAACCGGCGCGAAGGCTGCCGACGAGGGCGAGGATACGAACAGACATGCTGACTCCCACGTAGTGAAGAACGGCTCCGAAACACTGCCGTTACGATCCGGACCGGGGTCCGTTTAATGTTCTAGCATCCTAACCGGACCGCGGTCCAGTTTTGTTCCCGATGCTTTACGCTGGCTTCATGTCCACCGTCCCGCCCCCCTTCCCGACGCCCCAGGAGTCCGTCGGCCACCCCGAGCTGCTCCAGCTGGGCACCGCCCTGGAGCCCGACGAGCCGTGCCTGCGGGCCGACGCCGCGCGCAACCGGGCGCGGCTGCTGGAGGCCGCGGCGCGGCTGGTGGCGGAGCGCGGCGCGGACGCCGTCACGATGGAGGCGGTGGCCGCCGAAGCCTGTGTGGGCAAGGGCACGGTCTTCCGCCGGTTCGGCGACCGCACCGGCCTGCTGACGGCGCTGCTGGACCACTCGGAGAAGAAGTTCCAGGCCGCGTTCCTCGCCGGGCCGCCGCCGCTCGGGCCCGGAGCGCCGCCCGTGGAGCGGCTGCGCGCGTTCGGCCGCGCGATGCTGCGCCGCTCGGCCGACGAACTGGAGCTGCAACTGGCGGCCGAGCCGGGCGCCAGTCGCCGCTTCACCGCCCCGCCCCGCCGGGTGCTGCGCCACCACGTGGCCATGCTGCTGCGGCAGGCCGTCCCGGAAGCGGACTGCGAACTGCTCTCCCACACGCTGATGGGCCAGCTCGACCCGGCGCTGATCCACCACCTGACCAGGCAGTGCGGGATACCCATGGCCCGACTGGAGGACGCCTGGGTCGACCTCGTCGACCGGGTGACGGGCACGGCCACGGGCGGCTGAGCGTCCGTCCGGGGCTCCCGTGACCGCTCACGGCTTCCACACAACTCCCCCGCCCGACAGGCGCATTGGGGCTTCTGCCAAGATGCCGTACGTCATGGTGCAGATACCCAAAACGCCCGCGCCCCCGTCGCCCGCACCGTTGCGCTCCGTGCCCACGAGCGCCGATGTGGCCCGCCTGGCCGGCGTCTCGCGCGCGACCGTCTCCTACGTCCTCAACAACACCAGCGCCGTACGGATCAGCGAGCCCACCCGCCGCCGGGTCCACGAGGCCGCGAAGGAACTCGGGTACGTCCCGCACGCGGCGGCCCGCAGCCTGCGCGCCGGGCACAGCCGTATGGTCCTGATCCCCGCGCCGACCTTCCCCGTCGGCCCGCTCTACAGCCGGTTCCTCACCGACCTCCAGGGCGCGCTCGGCAGCCTGGACTACACGGTGGTTCAGTACGGCACCGGCGGCCCGCACGGCGACGAAGCCGCCCGCGCCTGGGCCGAGTTGCGGCCCGTGGCCGTGCTCGTGCCCGGCTCCGGGCTCGGTCCGCGGGGGGTGGCGGTGCTCAAGCGCTCGGGGGCGCGTGCCGTCGTCACCCT
This sequence comes from Streptomyces afghaniensis 772, assembly GCA_000415505.1. Taxonomy (GTDB): domain Bacteria; phylum Actinomycetota; class Actinomycetes; order Streptomycetales; family Streptomycetaceae; genus Streptomyces; species Streptomyces afghaniensis. The sequence goes on along the minus strand of KE354235.1, from coordinate 48,646 downwards.
CGGCCCCGAGACCATCGAGGGTGCGCACGCCCTGCTCATGGACCACGACGTGGTCGGCCACAGCGCGGGCGCTCACCTCTACGACCGGGGCAGGCGCCGCATCGGCGTCGTCGTCCCGCAGGAACCCGGCCTGGAGGCGTTCTCCGCGCCCCGGCTCGACGGTGTGCGCCAGTCCGTGCGGGGCACCGACGCCACCGTGACCGAACTGCCCCTCGCGTACGACGAGGAGGCCGCCGCGCACCTCGCCGCCCGCTGGCGGAGCCTCGGCCTGGACGCCGTGTTCACCTACAACGACGAGTACGCGATGCTGCTCATGCGGGCCCTGAAGGACGAGGGCATCCGCATCCCCGAGGAGACGGCCGTGATCGGCGCCGACGATCTGATGCTCGGCCGGCTGCTGCGGCCGCGGCTCAGCACGGTCCGCCTGGAACTGCCCTCCGGCCGTGAACTCGCCGAACTGGTCCACCGCGCCGTGCGCAAGCCCGGCACCGAGCCCGAGACGCACAAGGTGCTGGGCGCGACGGTGCTGCACCGCGAGTCGAGCTAGGGCCTGTCGTTTGGATCACCCCGCAGACGCGGGGCCTGGCACGCGCTGCCGATTTCCTGCGACCTGATCCAAACGACAGGCCCTGGCCGGCCGTGCCGGGTGCGGCTCAGTGGCGGCCGGCCGGTTCGCACGGCAGCCGGTCGGTTCGCTGGTGGCCGATCGGGTTGGGGTGGCGGCGGGTTGGTTCGCCTGGGCCCCCTGCTCGGGTTCGCGTGGTAGCCGGTCGAGTTGGCGGGGGCGGCGGATTGCTTCACGCGGCCACCACTCGGCATCGCGCGGCGACCACTCGGCTTCGCTTGACAGCCGGTCGGGGTCGCGGGGCAGCCGGTCAGGGTCGCGCGGCGATCGGCGGGGTTCGCGTGGCGATGGGCGGGGTTCGCGTGGCCACCAGCTCGGGATCCCGCGGTCACAGTCGGGGTTCTGCGGTTGCCCCTCGGCAGCCGCTCGGGATCGCCGATCGGTTCGCGTGGCCCCGATCCGGATCGGGGCACTGATCCGGACCGCGCGGCCCCCGCGGAGGCCGGGTCGGCCGCTCGTCGGCCCGCGACATGACTAGGATGTTGCATGCTCAACAAAACGGGGACGCGTACCGACGCCGCCGCGGCACGCACGGCTGCGGCCCGGGCGGCGCGTCCCGCCATGTGACCGCCGAACCGGCCGCGCACTCACGGGAGTTCCGCTCACCCCGTCAGCCGGTGACCGATCGATCGGAGAGCCGTCATGCCGTTGCTCGACACCAGGACCTGGCAGCCCCAGACCCTGACGGGCCCCGGGTACACCGTCACCGAGCCCGCCACCGGCCAAGCCCTCGGCGCCCTCGCCCTCGCCGGCCCCGAGGACGTCGGGGCCGCCGCCGAGAGGGCCGCCGCCGCCCAGCTCGAGTGGGCCCGCGCCCCGCACTTCGCCCGGGCCGCCGTGCTCCGCAGGGCCGGCGACCTGTTCACGGCACACGCCGCCGAACTGCGCGAATGGCTCGTCCGCGAGTCCGGTTCCGTTCCCGGCAAGGCCGACTTCGAACTGCACGTCGCCGCCCAGGAGTGCTACGAGGCCGCCGCACTCGCCTCCCGCCCGGCCGGACAGGTCCTGCCCAGCGAGGCGCCGCGCCTGTCGTACACGCGCCGCGTCCCCGCCGGTGTGGTGGGAGTGATCTCCCCGTTCAACGCCCCGCTGATCCTGTCCATCCGCTCCGTCGCACCGGCCCTGGCCCTCGGCAACGCGGTCGTCCTCAAGCCGGATCCGCGCACCGCCGTCTGCGGAGGACTGTCCCTCGCCGCGGTCTTCGCCGCCGCGGGCCTGCCGCAGGACCTGCTGCACGTGCTCCCCGGCGGCCCGGACGCCGGACAGGCCCTGGTCGCCGACCCGCGCGTGCCGGTCATCTCCTTCACCGGCTCCACCCCCGCCGGGCGGGCCGTGGGCGAGGCCGCCGGCCGCCACCTCAAGCGGGCCCACCTGGAACTCGGCGGCAACTCGGCCATGATCGTGCTGGCGGACGCCGACCTCGACGCGGTGATCTCCACCGCCGCCTGGGGCTCCTTCTTCCACCAGGGCCAGATCTGCATGACGACCGGACGCCACCTGGTGCACGCGTCCCTGTACGACGAGTACGTCGAGCGGCTCGCCGCCAAGGCCGACTCGCTCGCCGTCGGCGACCCGTACCGCGAACAGGTTCACCTGGGCCCGATCATCGACTCCGGCCAGCTCGCCAAGATCAGCGGCCTGGTCGAGTCCAGCAAGGCCGCGGGCGCCAAACTCGCCGCGGGCGGCACCCACGACCGGCTCTTCTACCGGCCCACGGTCCTCGCCCACGTCGGCGACCACACCCCGGCTTACACGGAGGAGGTCTTCGGGCCCGTGGCGCCCGTACGCTCCTTCACCACGCCCGACGAGGCGGCGGCCCTGGCCGCGCAGAGCCACTACGGACTCTCCCTGGGCATCGTCACCCGCGATACGGCCCGCGGCCTGGACCTCGCCGAGCGCATACCGACCGGCATCGTCCACATCAACGACCAGACCGTCAACGACGAAGCCGTGGCACCCTTCGGCGGAGTCGCCGCCTCCGGCACCGGCGCCCGCTTCGGCGGCGAGGCCAACCTGGAGGCCTTCACCGAACTGCGCTGGACGACGGTACGCGGAGACGTGGCTCCGTATCCGTTCTAGCCCTGCGGCGCCTGCTGGCCCTCCTGGGCCTGCTGCTCGGCGATCGCCTTGCGGACCTCGTCCATGTCGAGGTTGCGGGCCTGCCCGATGACGTCCGTCAGGGCGGCCTCGGGCAGGGCGCCCGGCTGGGCGAACACGGCGACCTGGTCACGGACGATCATCAGCGTCGGAATCGACTGGATACCGAAGGCCGCGGCCAGCTCCGGCTGGGCCTCGGTGTCCACCTTGCCGAACACGAGGTCCGGGTTCTCCTCCGCCGCCTTCTCGTAGACCGGCGCGAACTGCTTGCACGGCCCGCACCAGGACGCCCAGAAGTCGATCAGGACGAACTCGTTGTCCGTGACCGTCTGGTCGAAGTTCTCCTTGGTGAGCTCCACGGTGCTGCTCATGGCGTAAATCCCTCTTCCTGGTGTGGGTCAAGCCGTCGGCACAACACGGCCGACCTGGTACGTATTCCGCGCCCCTACCCGTGTGGCCAGGGCGCACACCACCCACCAGACTGACCTCATGACGGAAACGGAAACCAACGCGTACGACGTCGTGGTGCTCGGGGCCGGGCCCGTGGGGGAGAACGTCGCCGACCGCACCCGCGCGGCCGGTCTGACCACCGCGGTCGTGGAGAGCGAACTGGTCGGCGGCGAGTGCTCGTACTGGGCGTGCATGCCCAGCAAGGCCCTGCTGCGGCCGGTCATCGCCCGCGCGGACGCCCGCCGCGTGCCGGGCCTGAGCCAGTCGGTGCAGGGCCCCCTCGACGCGTCCGCGGTCCTCGCCCACCGGGACTACTACACCTCGAACTGGAAGGACGACGGGCAGGTCGGATGGCTCGACAGCATCGACGCCGACCTGTACCGCGGCCACGGCCGCCTGACCGGCCCGCGCACGGTGACGGTCACCGGCCCGGACGGCGGCGACCGCGTCCTGACCGCCCGGCACGCCGTCGCCGTCTGCACCGGCAGCCGCGCCGCGCTGCCCGGCCTGCCCGGACTCGACGAGGTCCGGCCGTGGACCAGCCGGGAGGCCACCAGCTCCAAGGACGTGCCCGGCCGCCTGATCGTGGTCGGCGGCGGCGTCGTCGCCACCGAGATGGCCACCGTCTGGCAGGCCCTCGGCTCGAAGGTCACCATGCTGGTGCGCGGCAAGGGCCTGCTGCCCCGGATGGAGCCCTTCGCCGGGGAACTCGTCGCCGAGGCGCTCACCGAGGCCGGCGCCGACGTCCGCACCGGCACGTCGGTGAAATCGGTGACCCGCGAGAACGGCACCGTCGTGGCCGTCACGGACACCGGCGACCGCGTCGAGGCCGACGAGATCCTCTTCGCGACCGGCCGCGCGCCGCGCACCGACGACCTCGGCCTGGAGACGATCGGCCTGGAACCGGGCTCCTGGCTCGACGTCGACGACAGCCTCCGCGTCACCGGCCACGACTGGCTGTACGCGGTCGGCGACGTCAACCAGCGCGCCCTCCTCACCCACCAGGGCAAGTACCAGGCCCGCATCGCGGGCGCAGCCATCGCCGCGCGGGCCACCGGCGAGACCCTCCTCGCCGAGCCCTGGGGCGCCCATGCCGCGACCGCCGACCACGCCGCCGTCCCCCAGGTCGTCTTCACCGACCCGGAGGCGGCGGCCGTCGGCCTGTCACTCGCCGAGGCCGAGCAGGCGGGACACCGGGTGAAGGCCGTCGACGTGGACCTGTCCACCGTCGCGGGCGCGGGCCTGTACGCCGACGGCTACAAGGGCCGCGCCCGCATGGTCGTGGATCTGGAGGACGAGATCCTGCGCGGAGTGACCCTCGTCGGCCCCGGCGTCGGCGAGCTCATCCACTCCGCCACGATCGCCGTCGCTGGCCAGGTCCCGATCGGCCGCCTGTGGCACGCCGTCCCCTCGTACCCGACCATCAGCGAGGTGTGGCTGCGGCTGCTGGAGGCCTACCGCGACGCCTGAGCTCCGGGTCGTCCGGCCGTCCTGCCCGTCCGGCCCCGTTTTTCCGGCGGCCGGACGGGACCGGCAAGGTCACGCGTGCGCAGGCACCACCAACTCCCGGTAGTCGTCGCTCCACAGGTCCTCCTCCGCCTCCGGCAGCAGCAGCACCCGGTCCGGCCGCAGCGCGTCGACGGCGCCCTCGTCGTGCGTGACCATCACGATCGCGCCCGGGTACGTGCCCACCGCGGCCAGGACCTCGGCACGGGAGGCCGGGTCGAGGTTGTTGGTGGGCTCGTCGAGGAGCAGCACGTTCGCGCCCGAGTGCACCAGACCGGCCAGGGCGAGCCGGGTCTTCTCGCCGCCGGAGAGGACACCGACACGCTTGCCGGCGTCGTCGCCGGAGAACAGGAACGCGCCCAGGACCTGGCGGACTTCACCGTCGGCGAGGTGCGGGGCGGCACCCGCCAGGTGCTCACGCACCGTCAGTTCCGTATCCAGCGTGTCGTGTTCCTGGGCGAAGTAGCCGAGGCGCAGCCCGTGCCCGTGGACCACCCGGCCGCTGTCCGGCGCGTCCTGCCCGGCGAGGATCCGCAACAGGGTCGTCTTTCCGGCGCCGTTGGGCCCGAGCACCACCAGGCGGCTGCCCCGGTCGACGGCGAGGTCGACGCCCCGCAGGACGTGCTGCCCGCCGTACGACCTGGTCAGGCTGACGGCGCCGAGCGGGATCCGGCCACAGGGCGCCGGCTCGGGCAGCCGGATCCTGGCCGTCTTCTCGCCGCGCCGGGCCGGTTCGAGGTCCGCGAGCAGCCGGTCGGCTCGGCGGGCCATGTTCCGCGCGGCCACCGCGGTCGCCACCCGGGCCCGCATCTTGTCGGCCTGGGCGTGCAACGCCGCCGCCTTGCGCTCGGCGTTCGCCCGCTCGCGGGCGCGGCGCCGCTCGTCGGCGTCCCGCTGGGCCAGATACTCGTCCCAGCCGGTGTTGTGGACGTCGAGCGCGGCACGCCCCGGGGCCAGGTGGAAGACCCGGTTCACGGTGCCGGCCAGCAGGGACGCGTCGTGGCTGATCATCACGAGCCCGCCCTGGTGGCTGTGGAGGAACCCGCGCAGCCAGGCGACCGAGTCCGCGTCCAGATGGTTCGTCGGCTCGTCCAGCAGCAGCGTGCCGTGGCCGGCGAAAAGGATGCGGGCCAGCTCCACGCGTCGCCGCTGACCGCCCGACAGGGCGCGCAGCGGCCGGTCCATCAGATCCGCGGGCAGTCCGACCCCGGCGGCGACCCGGGCGGCCTCCGCCTCGGACGCGTATCCGCCGCGCGTCTGGAACTCGGCCTCGGCCCGCACATAGGCGTTCATCGACCGCTCCGTCCCGTCGGCCATCGCGGCCTCGGCGCGGCGCAGCGCCCGTACAGCGTGGTCCAGGCCGCGCGCGGACAGGATCCGGTCGGTGACGGTGACCGATTGGTCGGCCGCGCGCGAGTCCTGCGGGAGATGGCCGACGTCCCCGGTGCGGGTGACGGTCCCGGCGGCGGGCCGCAGGGTGCCCGCCAGGGTGTGCAACAGGGTGGTCTTTCCCGCGCCGTTGCGGCCGACCAGGCCGATGCGGTCGCCGGGGGAGACGTGGAAGGACACGCCGGACAGCAGCAGACGCGCGCCCACGCGCACGTCGACGTCACGAACGGTGATCATGAGAAAACGCTCCGAACTAGCAATCCGAACAAGCAAGAGGACACACGGGTGGCGTGGAAGCGGGTCCTCGGCTAGGAAATTCGGGGCGTAGACATGACCGTCACGGTAACGGAGGCGCCTGCCGGGCGCCTCCGAATTTCCGCGGCGGTCGGCGTCATGACGGCAGTCGGCGTTACGGCAGCTCGAAGCCGAGTGCCCGCGCGGCCTCCTCCGGCGTCGGCTGAGCCCAGCGCTCCGTCACCGCCTGGTTGGACGACAGCGAACGCGACTCGGCCCGGTCCAGATACAGGACCCCGTCGAGATGGTCCGTCTCGTGCTGCACGATCCGCGCGGGCCAGCCCGTGAACACCTCGTCCAGCGCGTGCCCGTGTTCGTCCTGCCCGGTCAGCCGCACCTCGGCGGGCCGCGCCACCACCGCCTGCCAGCCCGGCACGCTCAGACAGCCCTCGAAGAACGCGGCCCGCGCGCCGCCGACGGGCTCGTAGGCGGGATTCACCAGCACCCGGAACGGCTGCGGCACCCGCCCGCGCGCCAGCCGCACCTCCTCCGGCACCGGCGCCGGGTCCTCGATCACGGCGATCCTCAGCTCCACACCGACCTGCGGCGCCGCAAGGCCCACCCCGGCGCCGCGCGCATGGTGATCCGCAGGGCCTCGACGAACCGGGCCAGCAGCGCGGGCCCCAGCTGACCGTCGTACGGCTCGGTGCCACGCCGCAGCACCGGATCGCCGGCTGCCACGATGGGCAACGGGCCGCCACCGGCGAGGAGTTCCTCGACCCGCTCGGCCAGGGGTGCGTGATCGCTCGGAGTTCCCATCGCGTCAGGATGACACGGCACCCCCCACCCTCGTGTGTCGCACGTCACACACCCTCCCCGGGAACTGGACCCCCCTTCCGCCCGACTACTGCACCGCAACGGCCACGAAGACGTCCCCGGGAGAACCTGCCGATGACCACCGCTCCCTCGACCACCACGGACGAGGCCCCGCCACCCGCCACCCCGGCACCGTCGAAGAACACCTGGGCCCCCCTGCGCCCGCTCGATCCTCCGCCTGCACTTCTACGCCGGGGTCCTGGTGGCGCCGTTCCTCCTTATCGCTGCCACCACCGGCCTGCTGTACGCCGCCTCCTTCCAGGCCGAGAAGATCGTGTACGACCATGAACTGACCGTCCCCGCAGGCGAGCGGAAGCTGCCGATCAGCGAGCAGGTGGCCGCCGCCCGCAAGGCCCACCCCGAGGGCACGGTCTCGGCCGTACGGCCCTCACCCGAGGCGGACGCGACGACCAGGGTGATGCTGTCGGGTGTCCCGGGCGTCGACGACGGACACACCCTCGCCGTGTTCGTCGACCCGTACACCGCGAAGGTGCGCGGCTCCCTCGACCAGTACGGCTCGACCGGCGCGCTGCCGCTGCGCACCTGGATCGACGAGTTCCACCGGGACCTGCACCTGGGCGAGTCGGGCCGGCTGTACAGCGAACTGGCGGCCAGCTGGTTGTGGGTGATCTCGGCCGGGGGACTGGTGCTGTGGTTCTCCCGCCGCCGTGCCCTGCGCAAGGTGCGGGGCACGAACGGACGGCGGCGCACCCTCGGACTGCACGGCAGCGTCGGCGTGTGGGCGGCGGCCGGGTTCTTCTTCCTCTCGGCGACCGGTCTGACCTGGTCGGCCTACGCCGGAGCCAACATCGACGAGTTGCGGACCTCGCTGGGGCAGGCCACCCCGGCGGTGTCGGCGTCGGCGGGCGGTGAACACACCGGCCACGGCTCCGCCGCGGGGCAGGCCGGAGACGCCGCGCACGGGGTGGGCCTGGACAAGGTCCTGGCCGCGGCCCGGTCCGAGGGCCTGGGCGACCCGGTGGAGATCGTGCCGCCGGCGGACGCGAAGTCGGCGTACGTCGTCAAGCAGGTGCAGCGCAGCTGGCCCGAGAAACAGGACTCCGTCGCCATCGACCCGGCCAGTGGTCAGGTCATGGACGTGCTGCGGTTCGCCGACTACCCGGTGCTCGCGAAACTCACCCGGTGGGGCATCGACCTGCACACCGGCATCCTGTTCGGCCTGGCCAACCAGATCGCCCTGATGCTGCTCGCGCTCTGCCTGATCCTGCTGATCGTGTGGGGCTACCGCATGTGGTGGCAGCGCGGCCGCGGCAGCGCCTTCGGCCGCCCGATCCCACGCGGCGCCTGGCAGCAGGTGCCGCCGCAGATCCTGGTACCGCTGCTCGCGGGGGTCGCCGTACTCGGCTACTTCCTGCCTCTGTTCGGTATCCCGCTCGCGGCCTTCCTGGCTGTCGACATCGTGCTGGGCGAGATCGCCTACCGGCGGGACCGGCGGACCGACGGGGCGGGGACGCCGGCGCAGTAGCGGACCGGCCGACGCACAGGTGCCCGACTCCCCGTCGGGGAGCCGGGCACCGTCAGGTGCGTACCGGTCAGCGCTGCTCGAAGTCACCCGCGAGCGCGGAGGCGATCCGCAGGTGCGGCTCCGCCTCCTCGTGCCTGTTCTGCCGCTGGAGCGTGCGGCCGAGCATCAGCCGGGCGTAGTGCTCGACCGGGTCCCGCTCGACGATCGTCCGCAACTCGGCCTCCGCGCGGCGCAGTTGGGCCGAGTGGTAGTAGGAGCGCGCCAGCAGCAGCCGCGGCCCGGTCTGCTCGGGCACCTCCTCGACCAGCCCGCCCAGGACCCGCGCGGCGGCGGCGTAGTCCTTGGCGTCGAAGAACATCTGCGCGCGCTCCCAGCGCTCCGCCGGTGTCCCGTGGGCGTAGTACGTCGCGTCGTAGGTCGTGTTCACTCGTGCCTCCTTCGAGGCCGACAACCGAACGGGTTGGTTTAATATTCCACTACAGAGCGGACCGCTGCTCGGTCAGGGCGGCCGGCCGACACGGGAGCCCGGGCGCGGCCCGAATGACGCGCGACGCGGGCCCATCCACCGGACTAGGTTGTGCGCCATGAGCAATCTTGAGCGCGAGGCGGCTCCCTCCCTATGCGGTGGCCGCGGCTTCGTCGTAGCCGAGCCGGTTCGCGAACTTCTCAGTCCGCGCCACGTCAAGCTGGGCGAATCCAGCGAGGTCCGCAGGCTGCTGCCCAACCTCGGCCGCCGTATGGTCGGCGCCTGGTGCTTTGTCGACCACTACGGCCCCGACGACATCGCCGACGAACCCGGCATGCAGGTGCCGCCGCATCCTCACATGGGCCTCCAGACGGTGAGCTGGCTGCACGAGGGGGAGGTGCTGCACCGCGACTCCACCGGCAGCCTCCAGATGATCCGGCCGCGCGAACTGGGCCTGATGACCTCCGGCCGGGCGATCAGCCACTCCGAGGAGAGTCCCCGCTCGCACGCCCGTTTCCTGCACGGTGCGCAACTGTGGGTCGCCCTCCCGGACGGCCACCGCCACACCGACCCGCGCTTCGAACACCACGCCGACCTGCCGGTCGTCACGGCACCCGGTATCAAGGCGACGCTCATCCTCGGTGACCTCGACGGCGCGACCTCGCCCGGCACGGCGTACACCCCGATCACCGGCGCCGACTTGGCCCTCACCCGGGGGGCGGACGTACGCCTCCCGCTGGAACCGGACTTCGAGTACGCCGTCCTGTCCATGTCCGGCGAGGCCCACGTGGACGGCGTGCCGGTCCTGCCCGGCTCGATGCTCTACCTCGGCTGCGGCCGCAGAGAACTGCCGCTGCGGGCGGAGTCGGACGCGGGCCTGATGCTGCTGGGAGGCGAGCCGTTCGAGGAGGAACTGATCATGTTCTGGAACTGGATCGGACGGACCCAGGAGGAGATCGAACAGGCGCGTCGGGACTGGATGGAAGGGACACGGTTCGGCGAGGTGAAGGGGTATGACGGGGACCCGTTGCCTGCCCCCGAGCTGCCGCCGGTGCCGTTGAAGCCGCGGGGAAGAGTGCGCTGACCCGCTGGAAGTTGGCGGGTCGGTGGCTGGTGAGTGGGCGGCGGCTGGGCATTGTCGAGAGCTCTTCGACTGCTCATCGGTTGGTGGCCGAGCGGGTCGCTTGCTCGGGGCGGCGGGTTGGCGATTCCACAGTGTGGCAACCCGATGCAGGGGCGGGCCGACGCTTTCGCGGTGTCTCACGCTGCTTCATCTGGGGTTGTCTCAACCTCCCGGTGCATATCGGTCAGGTTCCGCTGTTGGCTGACGCCCAGGGAGCAGAAGAGCCCCGGGGCGGCCGTTCGCGTGCACCGGCCGCCCCGCGGGTGTCAATCCTCCAGGCCGAGGTGCTGGAAGACGACGTCTCGGATGGAGATGACGACGTCGGGGGCGAGGTCTGCGAGGACCGGTACGGCGTTGTGCCAGCCGTCCGCCAGGAGTGCCTGCGACAGCAGGCTAAAGGCGATGCTTCGCCGCTCGTCAGGGGCGAGGGTGTGCGATCCGTCGTCGGCCTCCAACAGTCGGCCTTCCGCTGCCTCGGCCGGCATGACGAGTGCGGCGAAGCGGCGGATCAGCCACAGCTCCGGAGCGCTTCCGATGTTCCCGTGGAACACGGTGGTGCCAGGCACGCCGGCGACGTAGGCCGCGAATTCCGTGAGCACCTCGGCGCGCCTGCCGTGATCGCTGCGGAACGCCAGGCCCAGGGCGGCCTTGTAGTCACCGAGCGCCGCGCACACGATGGCCAAGGGGCCGCGGTTCCAGGATGTCCGGGAGGACTCGGATTCCAACAGATCCACTGCCCTGAGAAGCCATTCCCCGGCGCAGGCGGGATCGGACCCGGCAGTGAGCAGTCCCATCACCAGCCCGTCCTGCGGCCGTGCTCCCATGTAGCGGCTGTCTCGAGCCTCGCTCCCGAGACGGTGTTTGCGCTCGGCGGCACGTTGTGCGGCGTCCGCGAGCCGCCGACTGCGTTCGTAGTCCTGGTGTCCGACGGCCACGAGAAGGTCGGCGAAGCCCACGACGGGGCCGTCCAGTCCGCCGTCGCCGGTGAGGAGGCGCTGCTCCATGGCGTCGACGACCGCGGTTGCGGCGGCGGGGTCGTAGGCCCACAACCCGGTGACGGCGGCCATGAGGGCCTTGTCGCGGTCTTCCTGGTCGGCCTTTCCGATGGGGTGCTGCACGGAGTTGGCGAGCTCCACCGCCTGTTCGGCCGCTCCCAGGCACCCGAGGGCCTGTGCGGCGGCGATCTGGGCATCGTGCATGAACGGGTCGTCGGTGAGGTCCTCGGCGATCTTCGCCGCCGTCTCCGCCAGTCGCAGGGCGTCCGGGTGGCCTTCTAGGCGTGTTCCATCGAGACGCCGGCGTGTGCCCAGGCCCGCGCGCACGGGGTGCCGATCTCGTCTGCGAGTCGTTCGGCGTCGGTGAACCGGCCGAGGACGGCGAGTGTGGTGGCCAGCACGGCGAGCCGGATGTCCTGATCCGTGCCGCCCGCTTCCTGGCTGGACCGGGCCGCCACGGATTCGGCCGCCTGCATCAGGTGTGCGGCGTGTTCCGGGTCGTCGGCGACGTAGTGCCGCGCCAGTGCGGCGAATCCTTCGGCCGCCGCCCATGGATGCCGGGCCGCGGCCGTACGCAGGAGCGTCTCGGCCTGTCGCCCGCAGCCCGCGGCTGCCAGAGCCGTGGACACCGCCGCAGCGCCTTCGGGGTGCCGCTCGTCCACCGGAGATCTGCGCCAACTCATCTCCAGCAGGCGCCAGGCCGTCTCCGCGTCCCCCTGGCGGGCACGGCATACGGCGATCGCCCGCTGCTCGTGCCCCAGATCCTCGGCGAACCACAGGATCGGCTTTTCCTCCTCCTGCTCCACCAACTGCTGGGCCTCGTCCACCAAGTCCGCGGCCAGCAGCGCCGCGACGCTGTCGACGATCCAGTCGTAGCTGGGCTCGTATTCGCGCCCGGTGAACTCGGCTTCATCCTGCTGCCACCCCTGTTCGATCCGCAGCTCTGCCAGCGCGCTGTGCGCGAAGTCGGCGGCCTGCTCGGGCCGGACGTCGCGCAGTGCCACCGCGACGGCCGTCAGCAGTCCCACCTCCGTCTCCGCACGGTTGGCGAGCCGCAGCATCCAGGCGTACAGGCGCTTGGCCTGCGCCGGGTCGATAGTGGCGTACGCCCCGGCTGCCACGGCCAGTGCCTCGACCCGCTCGTCAGGCGGCAGGGCACGGGCCATCGTGACGGCCTCGCGCAGAAGGCCGGTGGCGCGCTCGGCGGCGCGTGGGTGCGCGGCCACCGCAAGTGCCACCCGCGTCCTGATCGGGGAGAGGGGATCGGCATCGTGCGGTGAATCGAGCCGGGCGCATGCCTCGTCCTCCTGGCCGGCCGTCATCAAGGCCGCGGCAGCCGTGCGCATCGCATGGTCGCTGCTCGGCATCAGTTCCCAGCGATTCGCCTCGGCGACGTCCACCGTGCGCAGGGCCTCTCGGGCCACGTCGGCGGTCTGCGGGTCGCCGTTCGCAGCCAGCACCTGGGCTATGCCCGCCAGTGCGTGGGCCCGGTCCTCCGGCCTGAAGACAGCGTGTGCGGCCTCCATGGCCCGGCGGGTGTGGCCCAGTTCGGCCAGCGCGATCGGCACCTCCGGGGGCAGCGATCCGTTACGGCGGGTCAGCAGGTCACGGGCCACCGCCAGGGCGGCCATGGGGCCGAGGTCGTCGCAGGGCAGGTCCATTGCCAACTCGTGGACCACCTCGATCTCGGCGAGTCCGGCGGTGTCACCGCCGGTCCTCTCGCGCATCCGGTCATGGCGGCGGACGTCGGTGACCAGAGCTGTCGCCCGGTCGACATCCCCGAGGGCGGCGACCATGCGCCCGTAGAACTGCAGCAGGTAGGCCGGCGTGTCTGTCGGCCAGCCGACCTCTGCGTACCGCCGGGCCCAGGCATGGACGCGCTCGCGATAGGCCGTTATGTCCGGGCCGAACGCCTTGAGCGCTGCGGCGAACAGGGTCTCGTGGGCGAACAGAAAGCCGCCGGTCTCGGCGGGATGGGCCCTCGGGTGGGCCCCGTCGAGGTCGAGCCGGGACTGGAATCCATCGTGGCCGTCGGCCCGCTCCCGCAGGATGCGCCCAAATGCGCTGTCCAGGCGCTGCTTCACCGCCAGGTGCCGGTGGCCGGTGAGTTCCCGGAGGTCGGAGAGGGTCAGGCTGCCGTGGGCGGCTGCCAGCAGGCCCACCAGGTCCCGTCCCAGAGCGCCTCCGCTCAGCGCGGCGGTGAGGTCATGCACGGCCTCGTGCTCGGTGTGGCGGGCGGCGGCCACGGTATCGAGTTTCAACACGGCGCAGTGCCGCAGCGGATGGCCCCCCGGGACGTCCGCCGGGAGGCCGGGGCTCAGCCTGCTGGTGACCAGGACGCGGACGTGTGGTGGCAGTCGTTCAGGGAGCAGTGAGGCGATACTCGGGCCGCTGCCGCCCGGTCGGCTGGACAGGTCCTCGTCCAGGCCGTCCACGATGAGCAGCAGCGTGCCACCGTCGTGGCCGACGCGTTGCGCGGCCTCGTTCAGCAGCTGTCGGCGTTCGCCGTCACGGATGGCCGGGGCGGCGTGCCGGGTCGGTTCGCGTCCGGCGACGACGGCGAGCTGCTGGACGAATGCCTCGGTGCAGGCCGGGCTGTCGGCCTGGCCAGCCAGGCGGGCGGTGACGAAGAACCACACGGGCACCACCCCACTCGGCGGGTGCAGTGCGAGCCACGCGACCAACGCTGTCTTGCCCGCCCACGGGGGCGCCTGCACCCACAGATACGGATCTGGACCACCGCAGAACTCGGCCAGCCGGCGCAGTTCGGCGTCGCGATCCTCCAGCACCTCAGGTGCCATGTCTCGTAGCTGCGCCTCATACGCCTCTCGCACCTGGACCGGCACGCGCGCGGTCAGCGGGACGACATCCGGCAATGCGGTGGGGGCGAGCGCACAGCCCAGCAGCGCCTCCAGACGCAGGCGTTCCTCCGCTGTGAGATGCTCAGCCCAGCGATCCACACGATTCGCGGCAAGCCGGCCGGGACCATCACAGCGATGATGCCGTGCAACGACACCGATGATCCGGCCGCTGCTGAGCACGGCCGCGCCCGACATCCCCTCCCATGGAGAAGCATCTGTGTCCGGGTCGGTGGCGGGAGGCGTCACCTGGAGGTCGAGGGTGCCCTCCCGCCGGTTGGACAGCACCGCGCACGCCCCGCGGACATGTTCTACGTCGCGATAACGCGTCCCGTCGGGATCCGTCCGCAGCTTGAACCGCGGAAAGCCCACGGCAGTACAGCTCAGCACGGCATCGCTCTCCCCGACACGGCCGAACCGCGCGGCCTCCACCGCCTCTGCCCCGTCCCTGCCCGGAACGGCGAGCACCGCCGTGTCCGTCCCCGCGTGCCGCCACTCCACGGTGGCCTCGACGATCCGCTCACCCGGCCGGTCGGCATCAAACCGCACGCGCACGGCGCGCGCGTCCGCGATGACATGCGCCGCGGTCAGCACCCTGCCCGCCGCCATCAGATAGCCCGAGCCACGGCGGCCACTACCGCCCGGCAGGACGGCAATGACCTGCGCGACCCGATCGGCCCGCACTCCGGCCTCCCCCGCCATGCCCCAGCCCCCCGTCAGCGCTCCCCGTCGACTTCGCCGCCCGAGATCAACGCGTTCCGCGAGGTCCCGTCCGGCGCCACCGCCTTCGGCTGCAGGGTGAGCGTGATCCGCTGGGTCCGCGACCGCGTGTCCCTCCCACTGCCACCCGCCTCAACCACCCAGAAGCGAACCTTCCCGTTCGCCTCGGCCTCGCGGTCCACCGCCACGGTCGTCTCGATCTCCACCGGGCCGAGCTCGAAGCGCACCCTCTCACCCGCTCCGTCCGCCATCGCGGCGTTCAACTCCCACCGCAACTGCCGGATCATTTCGGACAGTTCGATCACATGTCTTCCTCTCACCACCGTGTGGGGCGAAATGCTACAAGCCCCACACCGCAGCTTTCCGCGCCATCAGCGGTTTACCGTCATACGCATGATCACAACTACGCAGCGGACACCCCACACGCGTTCGAACTGTGTAAGTGCAGTCGATATGAGGCGGGCGGTGAGATTGTGCAGTCGAACTTGAGATCCCACAGAAGTTGGAGGATCTCGCAGCTCGTGTGACGCAGCGCATCGTGCCCTGCGGTTTCGCCCGAGTCTCGCGCCGTGTCCCGGCCCGCCAGTGTCAGGGTCGTGTCGGAATCCTCGGATCGGAGCTCGCCTGAGCGACGTTCCACCGGCGCCCTGACCGGCGGCCAGGCTCAAGTGCTGCCATCGAGATGCGAGCGAGCCGCTTGAACGAAGTCTGTTCGCACTTGGTGGAAACGCTGCCACCGCCCGTGGGCGTGAAAACGAGGGCCGTGGTGTCAGAGGCAGATAGCACTCGAGACGCCGCGCGATGGCTGCCCCGCCCGCGACGACCCCGGCGACCACCGCGACACGCGCGCCGCCGCGCAGCCCGAGCGTCCACACCGGGACTACGCCGTGCCGTCCGCCGGCAGGCGCTCCGGCAGCCCGAGCCGCGGGAACCGGTCGTCGTGGAACGTGACGATCTCGGTGATCGCCCCGCCGGTGACGCGCAGGACGTCGATCGTCAGCGGCAGGTACGCGCCCTCCTGCTCCTGCCAGAGGTAGAAGGCGACGGCGGGCTGCCGGTTCACGGAGATGGGGACGGCGCGCAGGCCCTTCATGCCCTCGAAGCCGCTCTCGACCCAGTCGTTCACCACCGCGTCGCGGCCGATGTACAGGCCCGGCGTGGGCGGCATCGAGCACCGGACGTCGTCCCGCAGCATCGCGGCGAGCGCAGGGATGTCCGTGGCCACGCTGGCGTCGGTGTAGCGGCGCACCAGCTCGCGCGTCCCTGCGTCCTCTTCGCTGCCGGTCCAGTCCTGCCGCTCGGCGGGCAGGTGCTCCCGCATGCCGGCGCGGGCCCGCTGCAGCGCGCTGTTCACGGAGTTGACGGAGTCCCCGAGGAGCTCCGCGACGTCCTTCGCCGGCCAGCCGAGCACGTCCCGCAGGATCAGCGCGGCCCGCGGGCGCGGCGCGAGGTGCTGGACTGCGACCAGGTACGCCAGCTCGATCGTCTCCCGCGCGACGGCGACGGCCTCCGGCTCGTCCGCGTCGCCCGCGGGCAGCTCGTCGAGCAGCCGGTCCGGGTAGGGCTGCAGCCACAGCACCTCGCCGCCGGTCGCGGGCTCCGGGCGGCGTTTGGCGAGCAGGTCCAGGCAGGCGTTGGTGGCGATCCGGTACAGCCAGGCCCGGAACGTCGACCGCCCCTCGAAGGTCTCCCGCCGCCGCCAGGCACGGAGGAACGTCTCCTGCACGGTGTCCTCGGCGTCGTCGAACGACCCGAGCATCCGGTAGCAGTGCACGTGCAGCTCCCGCCGGTGCCGCTCCGCCAGCCCCGAGAACGCCGACTCGTCGACCTCGCCCAGACCGCTCACGCCCAGCTCCTCCAGCCGTGTGTCCGCACTCATCACGTCATCCTTCCGCCTCGTCGTGTCCCGTCCTAGGTGTGACGGGTGCGGGCGCGAAAACTCATCACCGGGGTCCGTCGGACGGCTGAGCGGTTCCGACGTGATGGAGAGCGAGGATGGTCTGCAGGCTGCTTCCTGGGCGGCCATGACGTCATCGCCGTACTCGAAGGCCACGCTCCGACGGCGTCGACACGTGTGGCGCATGCGGCCGCCCGTCTTCGACGGGCGGCCACCGGCCGTTCCGGTCAGCGGGGACGATGAGACGGCCCTCGATGAGGGCCCGGTCAGCCCAGCTTGAGGAGGCCGGCGTCCACGACGGCACGGCCGAAGGGGCTCGCGAGTTCGGCGAGACGCTCACAGCCGGCGTCACCGAGGGCGGCGTAGGCGGGAAGGGCCAGGCGGTCGGTACGGTCCTCGATGTGCCGGCGCAGGAGTACGCCTTCCGGGCTGAGGGAGTCGCCGTCCAGGAGACCTCGCTCGCGCAGGCGCTCCTGGGTGCCGGCCCACTCCTCCTCGGGCCAGGCACGGCTCGCCTTGAGGAAGTCGACGGGGACCTCACCGGTCGCGGCGTGCAGAATCAGCGCCTCCAAGCCTCCGACACCCTCGCTCAGCAGGCATGCGACATGGCCGTCTCCACGGAACTCCCGGAGCAGTGTCTGGGCATGCCACAGCTGCACCACCGGCTCCTCCGGCCACGGCAGTGCGGCATGCGCCGCGAACAGCGGGCGGCCCTGCGCGTGCTCGCAGGCCGCCTCGGCAGCCCGGCGGGTCAGCGCCAGCACCTCGTCCGCGCCCGGCAACTCGTGGACTCCCGCCCGTCGCAGGGCTTCGCCCGCCGCGGCGTACCGGGCGTCCAGCACCTGCTGCGGCGTCGTCGCGTCCCAGGCCCCGTCGACCGCCTGCCGTACGACATCGGGGTTGAAGTTGTAGAAGGTCGAGATGACCAGCTCGGCGGAAGCCCGGCCGAATGCGGCGCTCCTGGAAGTGAAGTACCCGGCGCGACCGCTCAGGCCGAGCTCCGCGTACCGTCGCCTTGCCTCGGGAACGAAGTAGATCATGCCGTGGACGGGCTCGAGACGGCGCCAGGCCGAGCGGGCGGTCTGCATCGGGTCACCTCTTCGGAGAGTCGACGAGCGGGACATTCGCTGCGGGTTCACTACGTGCCGTGGGCTTGCAGGTGTTCGAGCAGCAGGCGGTTCAGCGTTTCGGGCGCCTCCTCGGGGATCCAGTGGCCGACGCCCTGGAGGGTTTCGAACCGGTACGGCCCCTTGACCCATCGCTCGGTCTCCTCTGCGGCTGCCGGACCGAACGCGCTGTCCTCCGTGCTCCAGACGTACAGCGTGGGCACGTCGATGACGCCGATCGCGCCGTCGGGGCGGCCGGCCCGGTACCAGTTCAGCGCCGCGGTGAGAGCGCCCGGCCGGGACAGGTGCGACACGTAGGCGTCGGCGCTGTCCTGCGGGACCTTTCCGGCGTAGAAACCGCGAAGCTCCTGGGCATCGTGGGCGAGCATGCGTTCCTCGGTCGCGGGTGTGTCGCGCCAGTCGATCATGTAGTGGGAGCGTGTGCGCTGATCCTCGTCGGTACGCAGGGCGGTGGCCAGAGCGCCGGGGTGCGGGGTCGAGACCACCGTCAGAGTGCGGACGCGGCCGGGGTGGGCGTGCGCGGTCCACCAGGCCACCGCGCCTCCCCAGTCATGGCCGACGAGGTCGAACGCCGCCCAGCCCAGTTCCTCACTGATCGCGACCACGTCGTCCACGAGAAGGCTGATGCCATAGTCCTCGGGCCGCCGGGGGCGGGCGCCGGGGGAGTACCCACGCTGGTCGGGTGCCACCACCCGGTAGCCGTGCGCGGCCAACGCCTCGATCTGCCGCTGCCACACCAGCCCTGTCTGCGGGAAGCCGTGCAACAGCAGCGCCGGGCGGCCCTCGGGCGGACCCGCCGCGATCGCGTCGAACACGCCCGCACCCGTGGAGATGCTCAGCTGAGTCACGACCCACCTCTTCGTACCGACTGGTCGGTACCCTCCAGGCGGGAGGATGGACTGTCAAGAGCTGGGACATGGTTGAACATGACGCCGGATTCAATTATAACCGGCGGAAGGCCGGCCACCGGCTCCACCCGGACGCACCGGGCCAACAGGAAGCAGTGAGGCGACATGAGGGAAGCAGTCATCGTTTCGACGGCACGCACGCCGATCGGAAAGGCCTATCGCGGCGCGTTCAACGACACCCAGGCGCAGGAACTCGCCGCCCATGCCCTGTCGCACGCGGTGCAGCGGGCCGGGCTCGAGGGAGGTGAGGTCGAGGACGTGATCTTCGGCTGCGCCGTGCAGCAGGGGTCCTCGGGTTTCAATGTCGCGCGTCAGGCTGCTCTCCGCGCCGGACTTCCGGACGTCGTGTCGGGGATGACGATCGACCGGCAGTGCTCGTCGGGCCTGATGGCCATCGCGACGGCCGCCAAGCAGATCGTCGCGGACGGCATGCAGATCGCTGTCGGAGGCGGTGTCGAGTCGATCTCCCTGGTGCAGAACGACCACATGAACACCCACCGCATGGCGGATCCCTGGCTGGTCGAGCACAAGCCGAGCATCTACCTGCCGATGCTGCACACGGCGGAGATCGTCGCCGAACGCTACGGCGTGAGCCGGGAACGCCAGGACGAGTTCGCGCTGGTGTCACAGCAGCGCACCGCGGCGGCGCAGGAGGCCGGCCGCTTCGACCAGGAGATCGTCGCGCTCGACAGCGTGAAGAAGGTCCTGGACAAGCAGTCCGGGCAGGTGCGGGACGAGGCCGTGACCCTGACCCGCGACGAGGGCAACCGCGCGTCGACGACGCTCGAGGGCCTGGCCGGACTGGCGCCGGTGCTGTCCGACGGTGAGGTGAGCGCGCGATCCAGCGTCACGGCGGGCAACTCCTCGCAGTTGTCGGACGGGGCTTCGGCGTCGGTGCTGATGGAGTCGAAGGAGGCCGAACGCCGCGGACTTCAGCCACTGGGCGTCTACCGCGGTATGACCGTTGCCGGTTGTGGGCCGGACGAGATGGGCATCGGCCCGGTGTTCGCCATTCCGAAACTGCTCAAGCAGCACGACCTCACCATCGACGACATCGGCCTGTGGGAACTCAACGAGGCGTTCGCCTCCCAGGCGCTGTACTGCCGGGACGAACTGCACATCGATCCGGAGCGGTTCAACGTGAACGGCGGCGCCATCTCGGTCGGTCATCCGTACGGAATGACCGGGGCCCGGCTGGTGGGGCACGCCCTCATCGAGGGCAAGCGCCGCGGTGTTCGTTATGTGGTGATCTCGATGTGCGTCGGGGGCGGCATGGGCGCAGCCGGACTGTTCGAGGTCGCCTGAGGTGCCGCGCGTGACGGACGAGGCGCGAACCGCCGTCCTCGTGGACTTCGGCGGTGTCATCACCTCCAGTGTGTTGCGGGCTTTCACCGACTTCGGTGCCTCGCTCGGCGTCGATCCGCGCCTGCCGCTGGACCTCCTCGCCCGGGACGAGGCATCTCGCACCCTCCTGTCCGACCACGAGTGCGGCCGCATCGACGCCGAAGCCTTCGAGCGAGGGTTCGCCGAACGGCTCCGCGCCCACGGCGCGGACGTGGCGGCCGAGGGGCTCACGGCCCGCATGCAGGCGGGCATGTCGATCGACCAGGACATGCTCGCGCTGCTCGGTGATCTCCGAGCAGCCGGCCGTCCCGTCGCGCTCGTGTCCAATTCGTTCGGTACCGGCACCTACGACGGTGTCGAACTCGCGTCCCTCGCCGACGTGATCGTCATCTCCGCCGAGGTCGGGATCCGCAAGCCCTCCCGGCGGATCTACGCGATCGCCTGTGAACGCCTCGGCATCGACCCCGAGCAGGCAGTCATGATCGACGACCTGCGGCAGAACCTCGACGGAGCGGCACGGATCGGAATCGGGGGCGTACTGCACACCAGCGCCGCCGACACCCGCCGCCAGCTCGCCGAACGCTTCGGAATCACTGGAAGGCACCGGCCATGACCAGCGTTCTCGATCCTGTGTGCCGCCACGCGGCCGCCACCCCCGACCACATCGCACTGCGCGGCGCCACGGATCAGTGGACCTACCTTCAGCTACGGGACGCGAGCATGCGGTACGCGGGCGCCCTGGTCACCGCGGGCCTGTCCCCGGGGGACCGGGTGCTGCTCGCGGCGCCGTCGGTGCCCGAGTTCGTGGTGGCCTACCTCGGGATCCAGGCCGCGGGCTGTGTCGTGGTGCCGGTCAACACGATGTCCACCCGGGCCGAGACCGAGTACGTTCTCGGCGACGCCGGATGCGCCTTGGCGATCGCATGGCACGCCCTCGGCCCGGCCGTCGCGGAGGCGGCCGCGGCGCTCTCGGTGCCCTCTTGGACGCTGTCCCCGGGCGCGCCGGTCACCGCTGCCCCGGCCGGCGTGGTCGACCGGGACCGCGACGAGACCGCGGCCATCCTGTACACCTCGGGAACCACCGGACGGCCGAAAGGGGCCCAACTCACCGTCGGGAACCTGCTGTCAGCCGGGGAGATCGGCGCCGAGTGCAGCCGAGCGACGAGCGCCGACCGTACCGGCACCGGCCTCCCGCTGTTCCACGTGTTCGGCCAGGCGTCGGTCATGATGGCGACCTTGACCGTGGGCGGCTCGATGTCGTTGCTGGCCAGGTTCGACCCGGCCTCGATGCTGGACATGCTTCGCCGCGACCGGCTCACCATCATGGCCGGCGTGCCGACCATGTGGAACGCGCTGCTGCACGCGGCGGGTGACGCGAGCCCGGCGGACTTCGCCGGGCTCCGTGTCGCCGTCTCCGGCGGCGCGTCGCTTCCCGGCGAGATCGCCCGGGCCTTCGAGGCCCGCTTCGGCTGCACCATCCTCGAAGGGTATGGGCTCACCGAGACCACCGCGTTCGGCACCTTCAACGACATCGACCGCGGCGGCAAGACCGGGTACACCGGTAGGTCAGTGCCGCGGACGCGGGTTCAGGTGCGTGACGGCGACGGCACCGAGTGCCCGCCGGGGAGCGTCGGCGAGGTCCACATCAAGGGGCCCACGGTGATGCGCGGCTACTGGAACCGCCCCGCGGACACCGCCGCGGCCCTCTCGTCCGACGGCTGGTTCCGGACCGGCGACCTCGGTGAAACCGACACGGACGGCGACCTTCGTATCGTCGACCGCATCAAGGACCTGATCATCCGCGGCGGTTACAACGTCTACCCCGGCGAAGTCGAGGAAGTGCTCTACGAGCATCCGGACATCGTCGAGGCAGCCGTGATCGGCGTTCCCGACGAGCACTACGGTGAGGAGGTCGCCGCGCTCATCGCCGCCCGGCCCGGTGCGGAGCTCGGTGCCGCCGAGGTGTCGAGCTGGGCACGGGAGCGGCTGTCCGCCTACAAGATCCCGCGCATCGTCCGGTTCGTCGACGCGCTGCCCAAGGGCCCGACCGGGAAGATCCTCAAGCGGTCCATCGACCGTACGGCCCTGACCCGCGACATGGCGCCCGCCGACGTTCCCGCCGCCCGCCGCCACTGAGCCTCGGCCCTCCGCGTTCGTGATTGTGGTGTCGGATTCAAGTACAGTTCCGGGGATGGAGAGTACTGCGCCCGAGGAGATCGACGGCGAGCAGGCGCCGCCCATGGCGCCCCTGACGCACCTTCGTGAGCCCCCCACGACGAAGCGCGGAGCGCGGACCCGGGCCGCTCTGGTGAAAGCCGCTCGGAAGGTGTTCGAACGGGACGGCTACCTCGACACCCGCCTCACCGACATCACCAAAGAGGCGCAATGTGCGGCGGGATCCTTCTACACCTACTTCGCCAACAAGGAAGAGGTGCTTGCCGCCGTCCTCCTGGAGGCGCAGGAGGACATGATGCACCCCGGCATGGCCCGGGTGGAGGGTACCGACGACCCCCATGCGGTACTCGAGGCGAGCAATCGTGCGTACCTCGAGGCGTACAAGCGGAACGCGAAGCTGATGGGCCTGCTCGAACAGGTCGCCCAAGTGGAGCCGGAGTTCCGTGAGTTCCGGCGTCGGCGCGCCGACGCGTTCATCCGCCGCAACGCCCGTGGCATCGCCGACCTGCAGGCGCGGGGTGTCGCGGACCGTGAGGTCGATCCGATGATGGCCTCCCGTGCGCTGTCCGGCATGGTCAGCGTCATGGCCTACAACACCTTCGTGCTCGGCGAGCGGCAGGAAGAAGGTGCGCCGGTGGACTTCGAGGAGCTCGTGTCCACGGTGACCCGGCTCTGGGCGAACGCCCTCCGCTTCCCCGACCACCGCTGATCCGCCTGCCTCGTAGCCGCTCATCCCCCTGGGGGTGGGCGGCTTTTTCCATGTGGATCCGTGCCGCCAGGTATTGAACTTGACGTCGGATTCAATTATACAGGTCGGACGCATCGCACGCCCCGTAACGGAGAGGGTTCGCTGTGGACGTTGCACAAAGAGTCGCCGTCGTCACCGGTGGTGGCGCAGGCATCGGCAGAGCGCTGGCCGCACGGCTCGCTCGCGAGGGCGCCCGGGTCGTCGTCGCGGACCTCGACGCGGACAGCGCACGGGCGGTGTCGGAGGAAGTCAACGCCGATCGTCCGGGAAGCACCGTCAGCGTCGGCGCGGACGTGTCGGACACCGAGCAGATCCAGCGGTTGGTCGACCTGGCGGAAAGCACCTTCGGTCCGGTCGATCTCTACTTCGCGAACGCGGGCATCGCCGGGGCGCCCGGCCTCGACGCGGGCGAGCAGGACTGGGACCGCTCGATCGACGTCAATCTGCGAGCCCACATCCGTGCGGCAAAGCTGCTGGTACCGGGGTGGCTCGAGCGCGGTGAGGGCTACTTCGTCAGCACGGCCTCGGCGGCCGGACTGCTCACCCAGGTCGGCTCCGCCACGTACGCCGTCACCAAGCACGCGGCCGTCGCCTTCGCCGAATGGCTGAGTGTCACCTACGGCGATCGCGGGGTGCGTGTCAGCTGTCTGTGCCCGATGGGAGTGAACACCAAGCTGCTGTTCTCCGGGGAGGACTCCGGGGACGCGCTGGGAAGAGCAGCGACGCGGGCCGTCACCTCCGCCGGTGACGTCCTGGAGCCGGCCGATGTCGCCGACGCCGTCCTGGCCGCGATGGAGGACGAGCGCTTCCTGATCCTGCCGCACGAAGACGTTCTGGAGATGTACCGGCAGAAGGGCTCGGACTATGACCGGTGGCTGCGCGGGATGCGCCGCTACCAGAGCTCCCTGCTGGCGCAGACATGACCGGCGTGCCGCCGGGCGAGCTCGTCCTCGCCGAACACCGAGGGCCGGTGCTGGTGCTCACGTTCAACCGGCCCGCCAAGCTGAACGCCTGGACCGACGAACTCGAGGACCGCTACTTCGCGCTGCTCGACGCCGCCGAAGACGATCCGGGCGTACGCGCCGTCGTGGTCACCGGCGCGGGACGCGGATTCTGCGCCGGAGCCGACCTGCAACAGCTGCAGGCGGTCGGCGAGGTCTCCGAGGCGGACCGGGCGCGGCGCCGTCCGCGGGACGTTCCGCGGACCCTGCGCAAACCGCTGATCGGGGTGATCAACGGCGTGGCCGCCGGCCTGGGCATGGTGGAGGCCCTCTACTGCGACATCCGCTTCGGCTCGCCCTCGGCCCGGTTCACCACGGCATTCGCGCAACGCGGGCTGATCGCCGAGTACGGGATCTCCTGGCTGTTGCCCCGGCTGGTGGGGCACAGCCGGGCAGCGGACCTGTTGCTGTCGAGTCGCATGGTGGATGCCGAGGAGGCCTTCCGTATGGGACTCCTCGACCACCTGGTCCCCACCGGCAGCGTGGTGGATGCCGCTGTCGCCTACGCCGCCGATCTGGCGAGGCGCTGCTCCCCGGCATCCATGGCCACCATCAAGAGCCAACTGAGCAATGACGCGGACGGCACCTACGCCGATTCCGTGGCCCGGGCGGACGGCCTCATGATCCAGGCCTTCCGCGGGTCCGACGTCGTCGAAGGCGTGGCCAGTCACCTGGACAAGCGCACGCCCGACTTTCCCTCCCTACCCGTCAGGAGTTCGGATGTCCCTGTTTGAGATGTCGGACCGCGCCAAGAAGTACCAGGCGGATCTGCTCGAGTTCATGGATGAGCACATCTACCCCGCCGAGGCGGTGTACGACGAGCAGATGCGCGCGTCGGGTGACCCGCACTTCCACCCGCCGATCCTCGAGGAGCTCAAGGCGGAGGCGCGCAGGCGTGGACTGTGGAACCTGTTCCACCCGCACCCGGAGTGGGGCCCCGGTCTGACGAACCTCGAGTACGCGCCGCTGGCGGAGATCATGGGGCGCAGCCACATCGCCTCCGAGGCGTGCAACTGCAACGCGCCCGACACCGGCAACATGGAGGTGCTCACGCTGTTCGGCAGCGAGGAGCACAAGGAGAAGTACCTCAAGCCCCTGCTCGACGGGACGATGGCCTCGGCGTTCGCGATGACCGAGCCGCGTGTCGCCAGCTCCGACGCCACCAACATCGAGCTGCGGATGGAGCGCGACGGCGATGCGTACGTGCTCAACGGCCGCAAGTGGTTCGCCTCGAACGCGATGCACAAGAACTGCAAGGTGCTCATCGTGATGGGCAAGACCGACCCCACGGCGGCTCCACATCGCCAGCAGTCGATGATGGTCGTACCCGTAGACGCCCCCGGGGTCACCGTGGTCCGCAACCTCCCGGTGTTCGGGTACGCGGATCGCGAGGGCCATGCGGAGATCGTCTTCGAGAATGTCCGGGTGCCGGCCAAGGACGTCCTCAAGGGTGAGGGTGAGGGCTTCGCGATCAGCCAGGCCCGGCTCGGGCCCGGTCGTATCCACCACTGCATGCGGGCCATCGGCGCGGCCGAGCGGGCGCTGGAACTGATGTGCCGGCGCGCACAGTCACGGGTGACCTTCGGCAGCCCGGTCGCCGAGCGGTCCAACATTCAGGACTGGATCGCGGAAGCGCGTATCGACATCGAGATGATCCGCCTGCTCACGCTCAAGGCCGCGTACCTGATGGACACGGTCGGCAACAAGGAAGCGCGCACCGAGATCGCGGCCATCAAGGTGGCCGCCCCCGAGATCGCGTTGAAGATCGTCGACCGCGCGATCCAGGTGCACGGGGGAGCGGGAGTGACCGACGACTTCCCGCTGGCCATGATGTACGCGCATCTGCGGACGCTGCGGCTGGCGGACGGTCCCGACGAGGTCCACAAGCGGGCCATCGCCAGGCAGGAACTGCGGCAGTACCGCGACGCGGCGACGGCGGCGGTGAACTGAGATGGCGGGACTCGACCTCACCGGGCGCACCGCCGTCGTCACCGGGGCCTCGCGCGGGATCGGCCTGGCGATCGCCCAGGCCATCGCGGAGGCCGGCGGGAACGTCGTCCTCACCTCCCGGTCCCAGGAGGCGGCGGACGCCGCCGCGGCCCAGGTCAAGGGCACGGCGGTCGGCGTCGGTGCGCACGCGGTCGACGAAGAGGCGGCCCGGCGCTGTGTGGAGCTGACGCTCGAGCGCTTCGGCAGCCTGGACATCCTCGTCAACAACGCGGGGACCAACCCGGCCTTCGGGCCGGTCATCGACCAGGACCACGGCCGGTTCGCGAAGACCTTCGATGTGAACCTGTGGGCGCCCGTCCTGTGGACGGGTCTGGCCACGCGGGCCTGGATGGGGGAGCACGGCGGGGCGGTCGTCAACACCGCGTCGGTGGGCGGCATGGCATCCGAGGCGAACATCGGGCTGTACAACGCCTCGAAGGCCGCACTGATCCATCTCACCAAACAGCTGGCCCTCGAACTTTCGCCGAAGGTCCGCGTCAACGCGGTGGCCCCGGGTGTGGTGCGCACCAAGCTGGCCGAGGCCCTGTGGAAGGAGCACGAGCAGGCCGTGTCCGCCTCGATGGCGCTGGGCCGCATCGGGGAGCCCGCCGACATCGCCTCCGCCGTCGCCTTCCTCGTCTCGGACGCCGCGAGTTGGATCACCGGCGAGACCATGGTGATCGACGGCGGGCAACTGCTCGGCGACGCGCTCCCGTTCAGGCAAGGAGCCGGTATCGGTGTCTAGCGCGGACATCGTCGGAATCGACGCCGGGGCCGTGAGCGGCTGGTTCGCCACCCTCGGCGTCGACTTCGCCGGGCCCTTGGCCTTCGAGCGGATCGGGCTGGGCCAGTCGAACCTGACGTATCTCGTCATGGATCAGGACGGCCGCAGATGGGTGCTGCGGCGCCCACCGCTGGGTCACCTGCTGGCGTCGGCGCACGACGTGGCCCGCGAGGCGCGGATTCTGGCCGCCCTGGAGAGCACCACCGTCCCGACCCCGCGGGTGCTCGGGCTGACCGATGATCCCGCCGTGACCGACGTCCCGCTGTTGCTCATGGAGTTCGTGGACGGCGAGGTCGTCGACTCGATGTCGATCGCGCGGTCGTTGACGCCCGAGCGCCGCCGGGCGATCGGACTGTCGTTGCCGCGGACGCTGGCGCAGATCCACGTGGTCGATCTCGAAGTGACCGGGCTGACCGCTCTGGCGAGCCACAAGCCGTATGCGCAGCGTCAGCTCAAGCGGTGGTCGGCCCAGTGGGAGAGGTCCAGGACCCGCGAACTGCCCGCCCTGGAGGACCTCACCCGGCGCCTGGTGTCGGCCGTGCCGGAGCAGCGCGAACTGACGCTCGTGCACGGCGACTTCCATCTGCGCAACGTCATCACCTCCCACGACAGCGGGGAGGTGACGGCGGTGCTCGACTGGGAGCTGTCGACGCTGGGGGATCCGCTGGCGGACATGGGCAGCCTGCTGGCCTACTGGCCGGCCAAGGGTGAGAACACCTTGGGCGACTTCGTCGCGACGGCTCTCGACGGCTTCCCGCACCGCGAGGAACTCGTGGCGGCCTACTCGGCGGCGTCGGGACGCGACCTGACGGCGCTGGGCTACTGGCACGCGATGGGACTGTGGAAGGTCGCGATCATCGCGGAGGGCGTCATGCGTCGCGCGCTGGACGATCCGCGGAACAAGGCCGCGTCCGGGACCCCGACCGCGGAGCGTATCGACGCACTGGTGACGAAGGCCCACGAAGTCGCGGACACGGCAGGTATTTGAACGGGTCGCCTGCCCACAGTAGTTCGACCCCCACGGTAGTTCGACCCCCACGCTCAGAGGAAAGAAGCACGGGCGAGTGAGAGGAGCCGAAGCATGGCCGGTCTGCCAGAGGTCCTGGCCCTCGACGAGATCGGGCCGGACCTGTTTCGGTCCGGTCCGATCCCCAGCGAGTGGGCGCGGACGTTCGGTGGCCAGATCGCCGCCCAGTCGCTGATGTCCGCGGCGCGCACCCTCGACCGGTCGTACGCGGCTCACTCGCTGCACGGGTACTTCCTGCGGCCCGGCCGTCCGCACGAGCCGACCGACCATCTGGTCGAGCGGCTCCGCGACGGGGGCAGCTTCTGCACCCGCCGGGTGACCGCGGTCCAGGCCGGGGAGCCGATCTTCACGGTGACGGCGTCGTTCCATCGTGGGGACGAAGGGTTCTCCCACCAGGTGGACATGCCGGTGGTGCCGGCACCTGACGACATCCCGGAGTCCGACCGCGTCAACGGCTGGGGCATGCCGCGGCCCGCGGAATGGCACCACTGGAAGATGCGCTGGGTGCCCGGCGGCGAGATCGGCCACGTCCCGGGGGCACCGGCCGGCCAGCGGGTGTGGATCAGGTACGGACATCCGCTGCCGGACGACGGAGCCGTCCACGCCTGCGCACTGACCTATCTCAGCGACATGGCGCTGCTGGGCACCGCGCGGCTGCCGCATCCCCCGACCGCCGTCCAGGGTGCGTCGCTGGACCATTCGCTGTGGTTCCTGCGTCCCTTCCGCGCGGACGAGTGGCTGCTGTACGACCAGCTCTCCCCGTCGGCCGAGCAGGGCCGGGCGCTCATCCGCGGAAGGCTGTTCGACACGGGCGGGCGTCTGGTGGCCGCCGTCGCGCAGGAGGGACTCATGCGCTTCGACCGGCCCCGGCGGGCGGAGGACGGCGACGGGGAAGCGTCCCTGTCGCCGCCCGCTCCAGCTGTCCCCGACCGGGGTTGACCACCGTTCGTCACAGAGGCTTGGCGAGTACGGCCTTGCGGTGGCTGAAGGTCTCGATGGAGTAGCGGCCGTGGTAGCTGCCCATGCCGCTCTCCCCGACGCCCCCGAACGGCAGGTCCGAGACGGTGAGATGGGCCAGCGGCAGGCCGAACCCGAGGCCGCCGGAGGAGGTTTCGGCGGCGAGCCGCTCCCGGGTGGTGTCGTAGTCGGTGAACGCGTACAGGGCCAGCGGCTTTTCCCGGTCGTTGATGAAGTCGATGGCCTCGTCGAGCCCGCCCACCTCGACGATGGGGAGGATC
The DNA here is from genome assembly GCA_000415505.1 of Streptomyces afghaniensis 772. Lineage (GTDB taxonomy): Bacteria > Actinomycetota > Actinomycetes > Streptomycetales > Streptomycetaceae > Streptomyces > Streptomyces afghaniensis. The sequence continues at coordinate 19,583 of KE354235.1, read as the reverse complement.
GGGCCGAAGATCTCCTCCTGCATCACGGGCGCGTCCGGTGACACCTCGGCCAGGACGGTCGGCGCGATGTACTTCGTCTCGCGGTCGTGCGCGCCACCGGTGACCTGACGGCCGGAGTCGAGGAGAGCGGTCAGCCGGTCGAAGTGCCGTTCGTTGACGATACGGCCGTACTCCGCGGAGGCGGCGGGGTCGGACCCGTACAGCCCCTCGATGGCCTTGGCCAAGGCGGCTTCGAGAGCAGGCGCGGTCTCGGGGTCGGTGAGGACGTAGTCGGGCGCGACGCAGGTCTGCCCGGCGTTGAGGAACTTCCCGGCCGCGAGGCGGGCGGCGACGGTGTCCAGGTCGGTGTCCCGGTCCACGAACACCGGGGACTTGCCGCCCAGTTCGAGGGTGACGGGCGTGAGGTGCCGGGCGGCCGCAGCCATCACGATGCGGCCGACCGTGCCGTTGCCGGTGTAGAGGATGTGGTCGAAGCGCTGCTCGAGCAGGGCGGTGGTCTCCGGGACCCCGCCTTCGACCACGGCGACCGCGTCGGTGTCGAGGTACTGCGGCACGAGGCGGGCGAGGGCGGCGGAGGTGGCCGGGGCCAGTTCGCTGGGCTTGGCGACCACCGCGTTGCCCGCGGCCAGGGCACCGGCCACCGGGGCCAGCAGCAGCTGCGCCGGGTAGTTCCAGGGGGCGATGACCAGTACGACCCCCAGGGGGTCGTACTGCGTCCAGGCACTCGCCTCGCCGATGAACGCCGGGACGGGGGCCGGTTCGGGGCGCAGCCACCCGTCGAGATGCTCCAGGGTGTGGTCGATCTCGCGTATGACGAAGTCGATCTCCGTGCGGTACGCCTCGGCTGAGCTCTTTCCCAAGTCGGCGTGGAGCGCCGCGGCGAAGGTCTCCCCCTGCTCGGTGAGCAGGGTACGCATCCGGTTCAGCTGCTCGGTGCGCCAGGCCACGGGCTTGGTCGTGCCGGCGCGGAAGGTGGCGCGCAGCCGGGCGACGAGCTCGGCGGGCTGCTCGGGCGCGGGGTTGTTCATGGTTCCCTCACAGGTGCGGTAGGGCGGAAGAGGGGGCGTCGACGGGGGATCAGCCGCGGTTCAGGGCGTCGATGAGGTTCCGGGCGAGCCGCGCCGAGGAGGCGGGGTTCTGACCGGTGTGCAGATTGCGGTCGGCCACGACGTGCTCGCTGAACGGGGCCGCGGCCTGGAAGTCGGCCCCCAGTTCCACCAGGCGGTCCTCGAGCAGCCACTTGGCCTTGCCGGCGAAGCCGGCTGCGGTTTCCTCGGTGTTGGTGAAGCCGGTCATGCGGTAACCGGCGAACGGCCAGCTGCCGTCCTCGCGCCGGGCGGCGAGCAGGGCCGCCGGGGCGTGGCACAGCACGGCGAGCGGCTTGCCGGAGTCCAGCGCCGCGGTGAGCAGTCGGCCGGAGCGGGCGTCCACGGCGAGGTCCTCCATGGGGCCGTGGCCACCGGGGTAGAGGACGGCGGCGTACGCGTCGAGGTCGACCTCTTCGAGCTTGGCGGGGTTCTCCAGGTCGGCGCGGATGGCAGCCAGGTACGCGGCGATGGCATCGGACTGCTCCTTGCCGCCGGTGGACTCGGCGGCGAGGCTCACGGCGTCGACGGTCGGAGCGACGCCGCCGGGGGTCGCGATGGTGACGTCGAACCCGGCCTCGCGCAGCAGCCGGTGCGGTGTGGCGAGTTCCTCGGCCCAGTAGCCGGTGGCGTGGCGGGTGCCGTCGGCGAGCGTCCAGTGGTCGGCGCCGGTGACGACGAACAGAACTGCGGTCATGACTGTCTCCTTCGAACTGCGCGCGGGTCGCGCGGTGGTGGGGCGGGCGGCGAGCGGTGGTTCAGGCGACGGTGATGATGATCTTTCCGCGGGTGTGGCCCTCGCGGCTGAGGCGCTGGGCGTCGGCGGCCTGCTCCAGGGGGAACGCGGCGGCCACGTCCACCCGCAGCTGACCGCGCTCGGCGAGTTCGGTGAGAGCCTCCAGGTCCCGGGCGTCGGGTCGCACGAAGACGTACCCGCCACCGAGGCCGAGCACGGCGCCGTCCACGGCCGAGGCCAGGCGGCCGCCCTCGGCGAGCAGCCCTGGCGAGACCTTCAGGGCGTCCCCGCCGACGAGGTCGAGGACGGCGTCCACGCCCTGCGGCGCGAGGGCGCGGACCCGGTCGGGGAGGCCCTCGCCGTAGGCGACCGGCTCCGCTCCCAGCCCTCGCAGGTAGGCGTGGTTGTACTCACTGGCGGTGCCGATGACCCGGGCGCCGAGCGACCTGGCGATCTGTACGGCCAGAGAGCCGACGCCACCCGCCGCGGCGTGCACCAGCACGGTGTCGCCGGCCCGCACCCGCAGGGAGCGCGTCAGCGCCTGGTACGCGGTGAGGCCGGCCAGCGGAAGGCCGGCGGCCTCCTCGAAGGAGAGACCGGCGGGCTTGCGGGCGAGCGTACGGACCGGGGCGGCGACGTACTCGGCGAAGGTCCCGCGGGAGACGAAGTCCTCACGGACGTAGCCGATCACCTCGTCGCCCGGAGCGAACTCGGTGACCCCGACGCCGGTCTCCTCGACGACGCCCGCCACGTCCCAGCCGGGGATGACGGGGAAGACGGCGTCCATGACGGCGTCCAGGTACCCCGCCTGTATCTTCCAGTCGACCGGGTTGACGGCGGCGGCCTTCACGCGGACCAGCACGGTGTCCACGCCGAGCTTCGGGTTCGGTACCTCGCCGTACTCCAGGACCTCCGGGCCGCCGTAGGTGCGGTAAGTGATGGCCTTCATGGGGGTGACTCCTTGTGTGGTGGTGGTGCGGATCGCAGGGGGTTGGTCAGGCAGCGGTCGTGGCAGCGGCCGGCTCCGTCGCGGGCAGGTGTTCCGTACGGGGCGCCGGCTGCCCCTGCTTGAGGCCGGCCAGCGAGAGGGCCAGGACGAAGGCGAAGGCGACACCGGCCAGGGCGAAGCTCAGGGTGAACTGGCTCTCGGCGGGCAGCGGGGGCACTCCGGCCGGAAGGTTCTCGATGGTCCTGGAGGCGAGCAGCGAGGTGATCAGCGCGCTGCCGATCGCGCTGCCGACGGACCGGGAGATGGAATTGAGGCCGTTGGCGATGCCGGTCTGGTGGGGTGGCACCCCCGCGACGATGAGGGCGGGCATCGCGGCGTACCCGAGGCTGATGGCTGTGCCGACAGCCAGGCCGGCGCCGATGACCGAAGGGGCCGAGGAGTGGGCGGTGGCCAGCCACGTGAAGCCGACGATGCCGATCACCGCGCTGAGGGCGAGGGTGTGGCGCGGTCCGATCCTGCGGATCAGCACGCCACCGAACTGGGAGACGACGAGCGACGCGATCGTGCTGGGCAGCAGGTACTCGACGGAGGCGCGGAGCACGGAGGCGCCGAAGCCGTAGCCCGCGACGTCCCTGGGCACCTGCGCCAGGTAGGAGACGCCGAGGAACTGGGCGAACATCCCGAATCCCACGAAGAGGCCCGCGAGGTTGCTGAAGAGCACCGGGCGGTGCAGGAACATCCTCATGTCGACCATGGGTTCGCGGACCCGGCTCTCGGTGAAGCTCCAGACTCCGGCCATGAGGACCGCTCCGGCGAAGCTGCCCAGCGTAGGGGCGGAGGTCCAGCCCCACTCGTGCCCCTGGGAGATCGGCAGCAGCAGGAGAACCAGGAAGAGGCCGAGGGTGAGGGCGCCGAGCAGGTCGGTGCGTCCGCCGGTCTTGGTGCGGCTCGCCGGTACGAGGAGAACGACGGTGAGCAGGGTGACCACTGCGAGGCCGGTGGCCATCCAGAAGACGTGGTGGTAGTCGGCGTTCTCGCCGCGGGTGAGCAGGCCGGTGGTGACCAGCGCGAAACCGCTGCCGAACGCCAGGGTGCCGCTGACCAGCGCCATCGCTCCCGGCAGACGGCGGGCGGGGATCTCCTCACGGAGCACCGACAGGGCGAGCGGGAAGATCGCGGTGGCGGCGCCCTGCAGCACCCGGCCGACGATCAGCCAGAGCAGCGAGTCGGTCGTGCCGGCCAGGACCGAGCCGACGATCATCACCGCCAGCACGCCGATGAGGGTCGGCTTCTTGCCGTGCTGGTCGCCGAAGCGGCCGAGCAGCGGGGTGAAGACGGCTGCCGAGAGCAGGGTGGCGGTGGTGACCCAGCTGACCTCGGCGGAGCTGACGCCGAGGCTGCTCTGGATCAGGCCGAGGATCGGCACCACCAGTGTCTGCATCATCGACACGATCATCGCTGCGAGGCTCAGGGCGAGGACCACGGCGGTCTCGGCTCGCTGTCGGCCGTGCGGCGGAGCAAGGGTTGGGACACGGGTGCTTTCTCCGGGGCGGGGTGGGGCGCCGTGGCGGGAACCCGACAGGGGACTGGTTGGCGGTTAGATGCTTGATGCAGCCAAGCAATGACAGCGACGGTAGACCTCAAAGGTTGAGGACGTCAAACGTTGAGGTTCGCCTACACTTGAGGCATGGCCCACACCTCCGCCCTGCCCGCCGCACGCTCCGCTGCGCAGGACAGCGACCCTGACCACGACGCACTCATGGAGCGCTTGGCACGCGCTGCTGCCGGTTACTACCGGGACCTGACAGCGGCGGCCGCACTGCACGGGCTCACCATGACGCAGGCCAAGATGCTCATCCTGCTCCGGCGGCAACCACTGCCCATGCGCGCCCTCGCGGGGAGGCTGGCCTGCGACGCCTCCAACATCACCGGACTCGTCGACCGGCTGGAGGCGCGTGGACTGGTCTCCAGGCACGCCGACGCGGCCGACCGGCGGATCAAGAACGTGGTCGCCACCGAAGAGGGACGGGAGGCAGTCCGCCTCATCTGCGCCGACATGCGGGGCACCTCGGAAGCCTTTGCGCGTCTGGACGAGGAGGGGCGCCGCAGTCTCTACGAGCTACTGGGGCGCCTGCACCCCGAGGACACGCAGGAGACGACCTGATCGAGGCCGCAGCGCCGACCGCCGCGTCGGACCGCGCAGGCGCCGGGCGTTTCAGCCGGGCGGTGCCGACAGGTGGATCAGGATGCCGCACACCTCGTCCACGATCTCCTGGGCCTCCGTCTCGTCCTCGCAGTCGCCCAGCTCGCGTGCCGCCCCGCCGATCACCGTGGTGAGCACTCTCACCCGGACCCGACCGGCACGGCGCTTCTCGTCCACCTCCAGGAGCCGGGCGTTGCGCCGGACCCACGCGCGGTCCCACTGGCGGCGCAGCGCGTCGAATCCCGTGGGGCCGTCATCCTCCACGAGCAGTCTGCCGAACCGCCGGTTGTCCCAGGCGCCTTCCAGGTACGCCCTGGCTCCTGCCACGAAAAGGGCGATGGGGTCGTCCACGCTACGGCCTCGCTCGCCGGCCAGCGTGGCCGCGGTCCGGCGCTCCTGTGCCTCCCGGAACTCCTCCCAGAGAGCGAGGTAAAGCCCTCGCTTCCCGCCGTAGTGCTGGAAGAGGCTGCCCACCGGGATGCCGGAGCGAGCCGCGATCTCGGCGAGACCGGCATCGGCGTAACCGCGCTCGGTGAACACCTCCAGCGCGGCGTCCAGCAGCGCACTCCGGACCGTCCGGTTCTGCGCGGTAGGTGCCTCTTCGGTCCCCGCCGACTCCACGATGCCGCTCACTGGTGATCCCCGCCTTCCCCGGCCCCGTCGCGGATGGCGAGGGCGACCAGCAGTTCCAGGAGGTCGGCGATCCGGCGCGGATTGCGCCCGGTGCGTTCCTCGATCCGGCGCAACCGGTAGTGCGCCGTGTTGTGGTGTATCCGCAGCCGGTCGGCGGCCAGCCGCAGGTTGAGGTCGGCCTCCGCGAAGGCCCGTACGGTGGCCGCCAGCGGGTCGCCACGTCTGCGGTCCTCCTCCAGCAGCGCCCGCACGCGGGGATCGACCAGCTGGCGGGCGAGGTCGTCGGCGCGCAGCGCCAGGTAGTCGAAGGGGGACAGGCGCGGCAGTGCCGCCACCCCGCCTCCGCTCGGCACGAGGTCGAGGGCGGCCCGTGCCTCCTCGTAGGCGCGGGGCAGTTCGCCGGCGCCCTCGGCGACCGTGCTGATGCCCATGGCGAGCATGGTTCCCTCTCGCGCGAGCCGCCGCTGCACCGCCTCGAAGTGGGCACAGATGTCCTCCGCGTCCATGCCGGTGCGGACCACCGGCACGGCCACCACCTCGCCGTGGCGCACGACGACCAGGGTCCGGCCGGCCCAGGGCCCGGCGATGCCGATGGACGCGCTGGTCGCATAGCAGTGCTCGGCCGAGGTGAGGTCACCGGTGCGGGTGTCGCCGACGCACACCGCCACGACCGCCATCATCGGCGAGTGCGGCCCGATGCCGTACGCCTGAGCCGCGGCGAGCAGCGGACCGCGCGTCGGTGCCGCGCCGGCCAGGAGCTGGTCCAGGAGGTCCCGGCGCTCCCGGTCCGCGTCGGCGACCACGTGCTGCTGGTACTCGACATAGGCCTGCGCGGCATGCGTGCTGGCGAAGTCGACGTACCGCATCAGCGGTGTGACGAGGGACAGCGCGGCCTGCTGTGCCTCGGCGGACGTGCCCGCGCAGTCCAGCAGCACGTCCCACAACACCTGCCGGCCGACCCGGAAGGCACTGATCCAGTCCTCCAGGGCGAACCCCGCGCGTGCTCTGCGCATGGCCGCCGCGCGGCTGAAGACCAGGTCCTCGGGGGCGATGTCCCGGTCGCCGGCCAGCGCCGCCAGCTGCATCCGGTAGTGCGTGAGGACCTGGTCCCGTACGTCGTCGAAGAACCGCTCGTCCTGCAGCGCGTACGACGGGATCTCCGTGCGCATCACCGCGACGGCGGAACTCGCCACGTCCTCGAGCCGGTCCTGGACGGCGTGCAGGATCCGGTGCCGCTCCCGGCTGAGCGGGTCGGAGGGTGCGGGGGCGCCCAGGGCGGGTCCGCGAGACATGGCGCCGATCGTCGCTGCCGTTCTCGTGTCCCGTCAACAGGCCCGGCGGGCGACATACCGGGGGAGCTGGGCGCGGCGCACAAGTCGGTGGCCTCGAAGTTGGGTGCTCGCACCCAATGTGCGCTCGGAAGGCCCCCACCTACTGTGGCGCTCGCCCACCCCCCAGCACCTCGGAAGGGGCGTCACTCATGCTCGCGGTCGACGGTATCAGCGTGCGCTTCGGCGGGATCACGGCACTGGACGGTGTCGCGTTCACCGTCGAGCCGGGCACCGCCGTGGGGCTCATCGGACCGAACGGAGCCGGCAAGACCACCTTGTTCAACTGCCTCACCAGGCGTTGCACCCCCGATGCGGGGACGGTGCGGTTCGACGACGAGGACCTGCTCGCCCTCCCGCCGCACTCCGTGGCCGGGCGCGGCATCGCCCGCACCTTCCAGAACCTGGGTCTGTTCCCGCTGCTCACGGTCCGGGAGAACGTCATGGTCGGCGCCCACAGCCGGGGGCGCACAGGACACCTCGCCGCGGCGCTCCGGCTGCCCCGCGTCCGGCGGGAGGAGAGGGAGCTACGTGACCAGGCGGACGACCTGCTACGGCGCCTCGGCCTGGCGGAGGTCGCCGACCACCCCGCCTCCGGGCTGCCGTTCGGCACGCTCAAACGCGTCGAACTCGCCCGGGCGCTCGCGGTACGGCCCCGGCTGCTGCTCCTCGACGAACCCGTCAACGGGCTCAGCCACGGCGAGGTCGGCCAATTCGCGGATCTGGTCCGGTCGGTGCGCGAGGAGTTCGACCTCACGCTCGTGGTGGTCGAACACCACATGGGCTTCGTGATGGGCCTGTGCGACAAGGTGATCTGCCTCGACTTCGGGCGCAAGATCGCCGAGGGCTCGCCGGAGGAGATCCAGCGCGACCCGGCGGTCATCGAGGCGTACCTGGGGGTGGCGGCATGACGGAACCCACCACCGACAGCGCCGAAGCCGCGCGGGCGGAGGCGGAGCCGGACTTCCTGAAGGTCGCCGGCCTGCATGCCGGATACGGCCAGGCCCGCGTGCTCCAGGGGCTCGACTTCTCCGTCGCACGCGGCGAGGTGTGCGCGATCCTCGGGCCCAACGGCGCGGGCAAGACGACAACTCTGCGGGCCCTGTGCGGCATGGTCCGCGGACGCGGCTCGGTGACGTTGAACGGCACGGAGCTGCTGGGCCGCTCGCCCGAGCAGACCGCCCGTCTCGGCGTGGCGCACGTACCCGAGGGCCGGGGCACCTTCAACGACCTGACCGTCGAGGAGAACCTGCGCGTCGGCGCCCACGTGCGCACCGGGCGGTGGCGGCGGGGCAGCGCCGAACGGGCGGCCGTGGCGGCCGACCTGGAACGGATCTACGACTACTTCCCCAAGCTGCGCCAGCGGTCCCGCCAGGCCGCCGGCAGCCTCAGCGGCGGCGAACAGCAGATGCTCGCCATCGGCAGGGCGCTGATGCTGCGGCCCGCCCTGCTGCTCCTGGACGAGCCGTCGCTGGGGCTCGCGCCGCTGGTCACGCGGGAGCTGTTCGAGATCGTCCGTGCCGTCAACGAGGAGGAACGCACCACCGTGGTCGTCGTCGAACAGAACGCCCAGCTCGCACTCGATGTCGCGCACCGGGCGCACGTACTGGAGGCCGGCCGCCTGGTGCTGTCCGGGCCGTCCCGGGAGATCCGCGAGGACGGGCAGGTCGCCGAGGTGTACCTCGGTGTCTCCGTCCGCTCCGGAAAGGACGGGGGAGCGCCGTGACCGAACTGCTCCAGCAAGTGGTGGAAGGGGTCGGCTCCGGCGCGGTCTACGCCAGCCTGGCGCTGGCCCTGGTGCTGATCCACCGGTTCACCGGGATCGTGAACTTCGCGCAGGGTGAGCTCGCCATGATCTCCACGTACGTGGCGTGGCAGCTCGTGGCGTCCGGGATGTCATTCTGGCTCGCGCTGCCGGTCACCCTGGCGGTGTCCTTCGCCGGCGGCATGCTGGTCGAGCGGATCGTCATCCGTCCCGTGCGGAACGCGCCCGAGCTGACGATGGTCATCGTCACGGTGGGCCTGTTCATCTTCGTCAACGCGATGGCCGGCCTCATCTGGTCCTTCACCGTGAAGGACTTCCCACAGCCGTTCCCCGACGGCGGGATCGACCTGGCCGGGGCACGCGTGGACTGGTCGACCCTCGGGATCATCGCGGTCGTCGCCGCAGTGATGGGGCTGCTGTATCTGCTGTTCCAGCACACCTCCGCCGGCCTGGTGATGCGGGCGGTCGCCTGCAACCCCGCCTCCGCCCGGCTGTCGGGCATCCGAGTGGGCCGCGTGCTGATGCTCGGCTGGGGGCTGGCCGCGACGGTCGGCGCGGTGTCGGGCGTGCTCGTCGCCCCGCTGCTGTTCCTCGAGCCCAACATGATGGGCGGGGTGCTGATCTACGCGTTCGCCGCGGCCACCCTCGGAGGCTTCGACAGCCCGGTCGGCGCGGTCGTCGGCGGCCTGTGCGTGGGCGTCGCCGAGACGCTGGCCGGGGCGTACGTGGACGTCGTCGGCGCCGATCTGAAGGTGGGCGTACCCCTGGTGATCATCCTGGCGGTGCTGCTGGTACGGCCCCAGGGCCTGTTCGGACGGGCGGCGGTGGAGCGCGCATGAGCACGATCGTCGCAACCCTCGGCACCGACCGCGCCCGGCGTCTGCGGGCCGCGCTCACCGCGCTGCTCGTGGCGGCGGTCGCCCTGTGCGCACCGTTCTACTTCGCCCCCTTCCAGGTCTTCCAGCTGACCATGGTGCTGCTGTACGCCGTGGCGCTGGCCGGACTGAATCTGCTGGTCGGCTTCGGCGGGCAGATCTCGCTCGGGCACGGCGCGTTCTTCGCGGCCGGGGCCTACACGGCGGCGGTCATGCTCGACCGGTACGACACCGGCCACCTGGCCACGCTGCCGGTCGCGGCCGCCGGATGCTTCCTGCTGGGCCTCGGTTTCGGGGTGCCCGCCCTGCGGCTGCGCGGGCTGTACCTGGCCCTGGTCACCCTCGCCTTCGCGGTGTTCCTGCCGCCGTTGCTCAAGCGGCTCGAACCGGTCACGGGCGGCTCGATGGGCCTGACCGTGGACAAGATGCAGCCGCCCGCGTGGAGCGGGCTGGCCGAGGACCAGTGGACCTACTTCGTCGTCCTCACCGTCACCGCGGTGGCCCTGCTGCTCGCCCGCAACCTGCTGCGGTCCCGCATCGGCCGGGCACTGCTCGCCGTGCGGGACAACGAGAGCGCCGCGGAGGTCATGGGCGTACGGCTGTCGCTGCACAAGACCCTCGCCTTCGCGTGGAGCGCGCTGTTCGCGGGCGTCTCCGGGTGCGTCTACACCTGGGTGATCGGCTTCGTCTCACCCGACTCGTTCAGCTTCGTCCTGTCCATCACGCTGCTGGCCGGCCTGGTGGTCGGAGGACTCGCCTCGCTGTACGGACCGCTGCTGGGGGCGGCCTTCGTGATGTACGTGCCGAGCGTGGCCCAGGACATCAGCGAGGCGGCGCCCGGTGTGGTGTTCGGCCTGCTGATCATCGCGGTGATGTTCGTGGCGCCGACGGGACTGGCCGGTCTGGCGGCACGAGTCCGGAGCGCCGCAGCCCGTCGCTCCTCTCGCACCGCCAGCGACGCCGACCAGGCGCCCGAACCCGAACCCGAACCCTCCGCGCCCCCCACCCCGGCGGATCCCGCCCCTGCCGATGCCGAACCCGTGGGCGCACCGCCCCGCACGGAAAAGGAATGAATCGCATGCGCAAGAAGACCACTGTGCGGGCGGCCGCGGCCGCGTCCGCCGCCCTGCTCCTCGCCACCGCCTGCACCAGCCAGCGCGGGCAGGACGACAAGGACGCCGCCGCCGACGGCGCGTGCCAGGGCCAGCAGACCACCGGCATCACCGACAAGAGCATCAAGCTGGGCGGCATCTACCCGCTGTCGGGACCCGCCTCCGCGTACGGCACGATCAGCAAGGGCGTGAACGCCTACTTCAAGCACGTCAACGACAAGGGCGGCATCGACGGCCGCACAGTGGAGTTCATCGTCCGCGACGACGGCTACCAGCCGCCCAAGGCGGTCGAGGAGGCCCGCAGACTCGTCGAGCAGGAGAAGGTCTTCGCCGTCTTCCAGACCCTGGGCACCCCGTCCACGGCCGCCGTGTGGGACTACCTCGACAAGCGGAAGGTGCCGCAGCCCTTCGTCGCCACCGGCGCCTCCGTCTGGGGCACGGACGACAAGCACCCGTGGACCACCGGCTGGCAGCCCAACTACATCTCCGAGGCACGCGTGTACGCCAAATACCTCAAGGAGGAGAAGCCGAAGGCCAAGGTCGCCGTCCTCTTCCAGAACGACGACTTCGGCAAGGATCTGCTCGGCGGGTTCAAGGAGGCCGTCGCCGACAGCGGCATCAAGGTCGTCGCCGAGGAGAGCTACGAGGTCACCGACCCCTCCGTCTCGGCGCAGATGACCAGCCTCGCCCGGTCCGAGGCGGATGTGCTGCTCAACATCACCACCCCGAAGTTCGGCAGCCAGGCACTCGCCGCCGATGCCAAGAACACCAAGTGGAACCCGCTGCACATCGTGAACAACGTGTCCTCGTCCGCCACCGTGCTGAAGCCCGTCGGGTTCAAGAACGTCCAGGGCGTGGTCTCGGCGACCTACTTCAAGGACCCCGCCGACCCGCAGTGGGCGGACGACGCGGAGATGAAGACGTACCGGGACGCGCTGCGCGAGCACGCGCCCGGCTCCGACCCGGCCAACCAGTTCAACGCCTACGGCTGGGCCGCCGCCTCCAGCCTGCACAAGGCCCTGGACGCGATGAAGTGCCCGACCAGGGAGGGGCTGCGGGACGCGGTGCGCAACCTCAAGGACGTCAAGGTGGACATGCTGCTCCCCGGTGTCACTCTCTCCACCGGGCCCGATGACGCCTTCCCGATCGAGACGATGCAGCTGATGCGGTTCAAGGGCGAGCGGTGGCAGCTGTTCGGCAAGCCGGTGGACACCCGCAAGGAGTTCGGCCCGCCGGCGAAGTGAGCCTGCGGGGCCGGTCCCCAGGGGTCGAGGCACCGACCCCTGGGGACCGGCCCCGCAGCCCGTCATGCCCCCTCTTGCCCGCCACGCCGCGCCGCGCGCCGGACAAGGCCGCGGCCTCCGCCGGGTTTCAATAGGCTGAACATCGGCGACCGAGTACACGGTGGTGTCCAGCGGTGGAGAAGCCGATGACGGAGCTCAGCGAAAGCCACGACGATCCGTTCGCCCTGCACCTCGCCGCCCTGGTGGTGCTCGACGACCGGGGCGTGGTGGTCGGATGGAACCGGCGGGCTCAGGAGCTGCTCGGCCATCCGGACACAGCCGTGATCGGTCGTCCGGCGTTCGAGGTCCTCGTCGATCCTCGTGATCTGCCGGCTGTCACCGAGGCCGCGGCGAAGTGCAGGAGAGCCGGTGGCTGGTTCGGCGTACTCACACTGCGCCACCGCGACGGGCAGCTCGTGGAGCTGGGGCTCAGGGCCCATGAGCTGTCACGCGGTGACCGGGGCCGTGAGTGGTTTCTTGCCGGGGCACCCGCGGATGACGTCCTCGAATGGCAAAGGGACCGCGCGGTTCTCGACGGACTGTACCGCCAGTGCCCGATCGGCTTGGTCATCCACGGCCCCGACCAGAGGATTCTCCGGGTCAATCGGGCCATCGAACGGTTCAGCGGCGTCCCGGCAGCGGACTTCCGGGGGCTGTCCACCGGCCGGTTGCTCCTCTCCGACGACGCGCGCAAGGCTGTGGACCGTGTGCGCCAGGTGATGCAGACCGGCAGACCCCTGGTCTACTCCGAGCAGTTCGTTCGCCTGGAGCAGGATCCGGCACGGGAGCGGGTCGCGTTGGTCTCGTCCTTCCGGATGGAGGATCCCTCCGGCCGCGTCCTGGGCGTGGCCGAGATGATCGAGGACATCACCGACCGCCATCGGGCCCAGCGTCGGCTCGCGCTCCTCGACCAGGTGGGCAGCCGTATCGGAACCACGCTCGACGTGGCCGAGACCGCCCGGGAACTGGCCGAAGTGATGGTGCCTCACCTCGCCGACCATGCGTCGGTGGACCTGCTTCAGGCGGTGACGCGCGGTGAGGAACCGGTGCGCTCCGTGGCAGGGCCCGTGGTCCGGCTGGGGACCTGCAGCGTCGGTGCCCAGCAACCCGGCCCGCCCCACCCCGAGGGCGAGCGAGTGGAGTTCGGGCCCGAGACACCTCAGGCCGGGTGCCTGGCCGAGGGCCGGCCCGTCCTGGAGCCGGTTCTCCCGCCCGACTGGGTCTCGGCGGCAGGCCGTCAGGGAGCCCAGGCTCCGGACCTGAGCGCCCACTCCCTGATCGTGGTACCTCTTGCCGCGCGTGGCCTGGTGCTCGGTGTGATGACCCTGTGGCGCTCGCGCCGCCCCGATGCCTTCGAGGCGGACGACCTCACCCTCGCTCAGGAACTCGCCTCGCGCGCCGCCGTCGCCGTCGACAACGCCCGGCGATTCACCCAGCAGCAGCAGACCGCGTTCACTCTGCAGAGCAGCCTTCTGCCCCGGTCGGTTCCGGACCAGCCGGCCGTCGAGGTGGCCCTGCGGTACCTGCCGGCCAGCGCGGGGCCGGGTCTGGGCGGCGACTGGTTCGACGTCATTCCCCTGTCCGGGGCGCGGGTCGCCCTCGTCGTCGGCGACGTGGTGGGACGCGGCATCCACGCTGCCGCCACCATGGGCCGGCTGCGCACCGCCGTCCATACACTCGCCAGCCTCGACCTGGAACCGGACGAGGTCCTCTCCCGCCTCGACGACCTGGTCAACCTGCTGGCGGCCGAACAGGAAGCGGTCGGCGAACGGCCCGTGGGTGAGCAGGTCGTCGGCGCCACGTGCCTGTACGCCGTGTACGACCCGGCTTCCGGACGCTGCTCCGTGGCCCGCGCCGGTCATCCGCCGCCGGTGGTGACAGCTCCGGACGGACAAGTGGCTCTGCTCGACCTGCCCGCCGGGCCACCGCTCGGCCTGGGCGGCCTGCCGTTCGAGGCCCGGGACATCGAACTGGCCGAGGGAAGCCTGCTGTGCCTGTACACCAACGGAATCATCGGCGAGCGCCACATCGATGCCGACATCGGCCTGACGAAGCTGTGTGCAGCGCTCGCCCGCCCCGCGGGCGCGCTGGAGCGCACCTGCCAAGCGGTGGTCGACGCGCTGGTGCCCTCGCGCCCCAGTGACGACGTCGTCCTGCTGATCGCCCGCACTCGCATGCTGCCACCGGACAACGTCGCCTCCTGGCGTCTGCCGCCGGAGCCTGCCAGCGCCGGCCGGGCCAGGGCTTTGATCTCGGCCAAGCTGACCGAGTGGGGTCTGGAGCACTTGGCGTTCACCACCGAGTTGGTCGCCAGCGAACTGGTCACCAACGTCTATCGCTACGCCGGCGGCCCCGCGACCCTGCGGCTGATCCGTGAGCAGTGTCTGGTGTGCGAGGTCAGCGACACCAGCCACACCTCACCACACCTGCGCCGCGCCCGTACGACCGACGAGGGCGGGCGCGGCCTGTTCCTGGTGGCCCAGATGACCGAACGCTGGGGTACCCGTTACACCCGCGAGGGCAAGACCGTGTGGACCGAGCAACGGCTGACCGGCACGCCCGTCTGACCGTCCAGGGCCGCGGGCGGCGCGGGAGGCCGCCCGGAGCCGGCCCGCACGCGCCGCCGTGGTCATTCGGCCGCGGCGAGCAGCCGTGCCTCGCTCTCCTCGTACAGGCGCCGCTGCTCACGGCTGCCGGCGGCACGGCGACGGTGGTCCAGACGGCTGCCCAGCCAGCCCGCGAGGTAGCCGAACGGGATGGAGACCAGCCCGGTGGACTGCATGGGGAACAGGTCGAAGTCGGCATGCGGGAAGACGGCGGACGGCGTCCCCGAAACGGCCCTGGAGAAGACCATGAGCAGCAACGCGCAGGCCGCGCCGCCGTAGAGGGTGGCGAGCAGGCCGGTGCGTGTGAACCCTCGCCAGAACAGGGAGTAGGTGAGCGCGGGTGCCACCGCCGATGCCCCTATGCAGATGGCCAGCGTGGTCAGCACGCCGACGTCCCAGTTCTGCACCATGGTGGCGAGCCCGATGGCGACGATCCCCACGGCGACGCTCGTCCAGGCCGCCACCGTCATCTCGGTACGGGGCTCGGCCTGTCCTCGCCGCACCGCATGGGCGAACAGGTCGTGGGCGAGTGACGAAGCCGCTGCCAGGGTCATGCCCGCGACCGACGACAGCAGGGTGATGAACACCATGCCTGCCACGGCCGAGTACAGGATCGTCGCGCCCGCGGAGCCGGGGGCCCCGCCGAGCACCTGGGGCAGCATGAGCACCGATGTTCTGCCGTGCGGGTCGGCCGCGATGATGTGCTGCGATCCCACCAGGGCCGCCGCGCCCGTACCCATGATGATCACGAGCAGGCAGAAGGTGGTGACCGTGCCGACCGCCCATGACATGGAGCGACGCACGGCCGGTACGTCCTGCGCGGAGTACAGGCGCATCGTGATGTGCGGCAGGCAGGCCACGCCGAGGATGACGGTGATCTGAAGACTGACGAAGTCCAGCAGGCCACCGGTGGAAGTGCCGAGCTGCAGACCCTGCCGGAGGTAGGCGGGGCCCGCGCCGCTGCCGTGCTGGGCTGCCCTGAGGATGTCGCCGGGGTTCCAGTCGAAGCGGTTGAGCACGAGAGCGGCGACGACGGTGCTGGTGCCGAGCAGGAGCACGATCTTGATCATCTGAATGAGTGCGGTGCCCCGCATACCGCCGATCGCCGCGTAGATGATCATCAGTGTGCCGACGATGACGATGCACGCCGTCCTGGCGCCCGCGGCGTACGGAATGTCCAGGATGAAGGTGAGCAGCGACCCGGCTCCGGAGAGCTGGACGACCAGGAAGGGCAGGGTCGCCGAGAGGGTCACCAAGCAGGCGGCGATACGCACGGCCCGTCCCGGCATGGTGCGGGCGAGGACGTCGCCCATGGTGAACTTGCCGGCGTTGCGCAGGGGTTCGGCCAGCAGGAACATCAGCAGCACCAGGGACAGGGCGGTGCTGACCGCAAGGACATAGCCGTCGTATCCGGCGAGCGCGATGATGCCGGTGGTGCTCAGCACGGTGGCCGCGGAGATGTAGTCGCCCGCGATCGCCAGGCCGTTCTTGAGCGGGGTGAGCGACAGGTAGCCGGTGTAGAAGTTCGCCAGGTCGTCGCGGTCCGGTCCCGCCATGACGCACATCATCAGCGTGACGGTGACCAGCGTGGTGAACAGAACCAGGACGAGGGCCTGTGTCCCGGAGCTGAAGTCGTTCATCTCGCCGTCCCCGCGCTCCCGCCGGCGGGAACCGCCCGCTCCCTGACTGCGCGGGCCAGCGGATCCACCGAGCGTTGCGCGCTGCGCCCGTACCAGAAGACCGCCGCGAAGGTGACGACGAGTTGGAGGACGCCCAAGGCCATGCCCAGGCTCCACTCTCCGGTGATCTTGGATCCCATCAGGCCGGGCGCGTAGCAGGACAGCACGACGTACACCACGAAGGAGCCGAGCGCGGTGAGCGTGGAGACCCGGCGGAGCAGACGGTAGGCCGAGCGGAGGGCGGCGAGGTCGGCGTCGCCCCGATGGGTCTCGTGTGCGTACGGGGCGTAGGGCGCGTCCCAAGGGGCTTGCCACCCGTACGAGTCGTACCGCGGGGCGTCGTGCCCGTACGACTCCGGCCATCCCGTGGGTGCTGAGGGTGGGTACCGGTTCTCGTCTGCGTATGTCATCGCCTGGCCTTCCACTACGGCACGGATCCGTGCGGTGAACGGGAAAGGATGCTTCAGGCGGCGCACCATACCGACTGGTTGGAATGCCCGTAAGCCTGCCGTAGGTCACATTTCGGCGTTGAGCCGGCCGCAGTCGGAGGCCGTCTTACCCCTGCTCGTCGACGGCCATCTCGCCCAGGAGTGACCAGTCGTCCTGCGGAACGTTCGCGTTCACGATGCGGGGTGTCTCGGCCAGATGCGGCGGCAAGGTCTGCTGCGCGGCCCTGAAGTGCGCCGACTGCACGTGAGCAGCGCCTGCTTCGTCATCGCGGAAGGCCTCGACCAGGACGTACTCCGTGGGGTCCGTCAGGCTTCGCGACCAGTCGAACCAGAGGCAGCCGGGCTCTCGGCGCGTGGCTTCGGTGAAGTCGGCGGTGATGTCCGGCCACCGGTCGGCATGCTCGGGGCGGACTCGGAACTTGGCGGTGATGAAGATCATCGGCCTTCCTGTCTCCTCGTGACGCGTGGTGACAAGACCGTACGACGTCAGCCGCGCATGGGCAGTTCACCCGCGCCAGGAAGTGCCCTGTGTGAGAGGGAAGCCATGTCTTCCCTCTCATGCAGGATCAGCGGGTGGGATCGAGGAGGATCTTGCGCACGCCGTCGGACCGGTCGGCGAACAGTCCGTAGGCCGCCGGGCCTTCGGAGAGGGCGTAGCGGTGGGAGACGACCACCTCGGGCTTGATCCGGCCGGCACGGGTCAGGGCGATCAGGGGAGGGAGTTCGTAGTGCACCGAGCACAGTCCGATGGCGAACTCCAGTTCCTTGACCTGCGCCAGCCCCATGTGGAAAGGGAACGCCTTGGTCTGGCTGACCCCGATGACGCTGACCCGGCCGGCCTGCCGGACGGCCTTGAGGGCGAGCTCGATCGTGGCGTCCGAGCCCACGGCCTCCACCACGGCGTCCGGTCCGCGTCCGCCCGTCATCTCCCGAATGGCCGTCCGCGCGTCCTCGCCCTCGACCGGCTCGACACCCAGGGTGGCGGCGAAAGCCCGGCGTTCCGCGACCAGGTCCGCGCCCAGCACCCGCGCGGCGCCCATCGCGAAGGCGCCCTGGGCGGCCATGAGGCCGACCGGGCCGAGGCCGACGACCAGGACCGTCTCACCGGGCTGGATGCGCGCACGGCGGCAGCCGTACCAGGCCGTGGGGGCGTTGTCCGTCAGGACGACCGCGGCCTCGTCGGAGATGTCCTCGGGCAGGTGCACCAGATTGACATCGGCGTACGGCACCGCGAGGGCCTGGGCCTGGCTGCCCTGAAGCTGCGGGCTCACCCCGTAGCAGAGTTCCGTGCTGGACTTGGCGCGCTCGCACCGGGCGGTGAATCCGGCCGCGCACGACCGGCACTCGGCACAGCCGACCGAGGCCGGCACCAGAACCCGGTCGCCGGGCTTGAAGCGGGTGACCTGGTCGCCGGTGTCGGCCACCACACCGACGCACTCGTGTCCCGGTGTGTAGCCCAGCTCCGGACTGAACGGGTTGCCGTGGTAGATGTGCAGGTCGCTGCCGCAGATACCGGCCGTGGTGACCTGGACGACCGCATCGGTGGGGTTGGTGACGGCGGGCTCGGGGACGTCCCCGTAGCGGATGTCGTGACGTCCGTGGTAGCTCAGTGCTTTCACCGGATTCCTCCCTCCGCCCGGTCAGTCCGCGATCTTCAGCACGAGCTTGCCGTGGTTCTCACCACGGAAGAGCCGCATCAGGGTGTCGGGGAACGCCGCCACGCCGCCGGGCACGACGTCCTCCAGGGACTTCAGCCGGCCCTCCGCCCGCCATGCGGCCAGTTGCGCGACGCCCTCGGCGTACCGGTCGGCGTAGTCGAACACCACCATGCCCGTCATGGAGGCGCGGTTCACCAGCAGCGACAGGTAGTTGGCGGGGCCTTGCGGGGTCGTGCTGTTGTACTGGGAGATCGCTCCGCAGACGACGATGCGGGCACCGCGCGCCAGCCGCAGCAGCACCGCGTCCAGAACGTCACCGCCGACGTTGTCGAAGTACACGTCGACGCCGTCGGGGGCGTGTTCGCGCAGCGCCTTGCGGATGTCCTCCTTCTGGTAGTCGATCGCGGCGTCGAAGCCGAACTCGTCGACCACCAGCCGGCACTTGGACTCGCCGCCGGCGATGCCGATGACCCGGCAGCCAAGGATCTTGGCGATCTGCCCGACGACACTGCCGACCGCCCCCGCCGCTCCGGAGACGACGACGGTCTGGCCGGGCTCGGGACGCCCGATGTCGATCAGGCCGAAGTAGGCCGTCAGTCCCGACATGCCGAGAGTGCCGAGATACGTCGGCAAGGGGGCGGCCTCCGGGTCGACCTTGGTCACGTCGCGGCCGTCCGACACGCAGTACTCCTGGACGCCGAACGAGCCCGACACATGGTCGCCGACCGTGAACCCGGAATGCCGGGAGGCGATCACCCTTCCCACCGCGCCGGCGCGCATCACCTGGCCGATCTCCACCGGACGGATGTAGGACCGGCCCGCGTTCATCCAGCCGCGCATCGCCGGGTCGATCGACAGGCAGAGCACCTGCACCAAGAATTCCCCGTCGCCCGGCTCCCCGGCCGGCTCCTCGACGTGCTCCCAGTCGGTGGGCCGCGGCTCGCCCACGGGACGTGCGGCCAGACGCACCTGGTGGTTGATTCTGCTCATCTCCGGCGGCTCCTTCGACGGTCGCGTGGGATCGGCGGTCAGCGCCCGTCGCAGGCCCGCCGTCGTCGCGTACCGACCCTTCCATCCGACATACCGGCTGGTCGGTACGAGCGGTGAGCGTACGGTGCCGTCCCGTCGGAGGCAAGAGGGATCCGGTGCGGTGTGACCGGTGACCGGTGGTCGAGTGAGCCGGGGTCGGGAGTCTGCCGCGATCATCTGCTGCGCTGCGAGA